>JANNNL010000033.1:0-2512 GCA_031398525.1 Actinomycetes bacterium
GCGGGCGGTGAGGATGCCCTGGCTGATCATCATGCCGTGGACATCTTCGGGGCTGGTCTCGTTGCGAACCAGGATGACGTGCTCACCGCGATCGTCGGCGTCGGCGGCATCATCGGCCGTGAAGTACACCTTGCCGACCGCCGCGCCCGGCGACGCGGCCAGGCCCTTACCGAGGACCTTGCCGGCCCCGGCGAACTGCGGGTGCAACACCTGGTCGAGATGCTCGGCCGCGAGCCGCATCAGCGCCTCGTCCTTGGTGATCTTCCACTTGGCGTCGCCCTTGCCGGTGCCCTTGGTCATGTCGACGGCCATCCGTAGGGCGGCGGCCCCGGTGCGCTTGCCGACGCGGGTCTGGAGCATCCACAGCTTGCCCTGCTCGATGGTGAACTCGGTGTCGCACATATCGAGGTAGTGACCCTCGAGGCGGGCGAAGATCGCCATCAGCTCGGCGTGAATGACCGGGAACTTGGCCTTCAGCGCGTCGAGGTCTTCGGTGTTGCGAATACCGGCGACCACGTCTTCGCCCTGGGCGTTGACGAGGAAGTCGCCATACGGTTTGTTGACGCCGGTGGCGGCGTTGCGGGTGAAGCCAACGCCGGTGCCCGAGTTGTCGTCACGGTTGCCGAAAACCATCGCCTGCACGTTGACGGCAGTTCCCAGATCGTGCCCAATGCGCTCACGGACTCGGTAGGCAATCGCGCGGGCACCGTTCCACGACTTGAACACGGCCTCTACCGCGCCACGTAGCTGCTTCATCGGGTCTTGCGGAAAGGCCTTGCCGGTCGCTTCCTTGACAACAGCCTTGTAGGCATCACAGAGCGCCTTGAGCTCGTCGGCAGGGATATCGGCGTCGTTGGTGATGCGGAGGCGAGCCTTGGCCGCTTCGAAGGGGTGCTCGAACTTCGATGCGTCGACATCGAGCACGATGCGGCCGTACATCGAGATGAACCGCCGGTAGCTGTCGTAGGCGAAACGCGGGTTCGCGGTCACGGCCGCCAGGCCCTTGACCGACTTGTCGTTGAGGCCCAGGTTGAGGACGGTGTCCATCATTCCCGGCATCGAGAACTTGGCTCCCGAGCGCACGCTGACAAGCAACGGATCGCCGGCGTCGCCAAGCTTGCGACCCATCTGGCCCTCGAGCTTGGCCACCTGGGCAACAATCTCGTCGTTGAGACCGGCCGGCCAGCCGCCGATCATGTAGGCCCGGCAGGCGTCGGTTGAAATGGTGAAGCCCGGGGGTACCGGCAACTTCAGCACACTCGTCATTTCTGCGAGGTTGGCGCCCTTGCCACCCAGGAGATCTTTGTACTCCATCGGGGGACGGCGGTGCTTATGGTCGAATGCATAGACGAGAGACACGGCCAGCGATTCTAGCCCCCGACGAACGGTGATTCTGGACGATGTCAACCGGACAACCGTTCCGCACAACGGAGGATGCCGGATTTGGTCTGATCGCTGCCTGATCATGGCCATCGGGGCGGCTCTATCATCGAAGTGTGAATCAACCGGGTCGTCTTCTTCGCCGCCAGGGGCCGCGTCTGACGATCATGGGGTTTCCGGTACGGGTCCGGCCGGGATTCGTCGTCTTTTGCGCCCTGATTGTCGCGCTCTACCAGGGCACTCGCGGGTTGTGGTTCGCCGGCTCGTTGGCCGTCCTCACGCTCACGCACGAACTCGGACACGCGTGGGCGGCTCGACTGAACGGCGCCGACGCCGAGATCGCGCTGGACTTCATGGCGGGCTACACGTCGTACAGCCCGTCACGCCCGATGACCAACGGGCAGCGAGCTGCGATTGCGGTCGCCGGGCCGCTGGCCGAGATAATCCCCGGCCTTGTTGCCCTCGCCGCCCTCGGCGCCAACCCGTTGTCGATCGACAGTGTCACCTCCTCCGATGCCCGATTGGCGATCTGGTGGTCAGGACCGGTCCTCGGGCTGATCAACCTGTTGCCCGTCATCCCGCTGGACGGCGGCTCGATCACATCGGCCGCGCTCGACCGACTGGCCCCCGGACGTGGCCGCGACTGGACGCTGTGGTGGAGCCTCGCGGTAAGCGTGGCGACCGCCGTGGCGTTGCTGACGACCGACGACCTGAAGGGCCTGGCCCTGTTCTTCGTGTTGCTGATCGCCATGCAGATCCGGATGATCATGCTGGCATGGCGGCAACAGCAACACCGTGCGACGTCAGGCTCGGTCACACTGGTGCGCGCGTTGCTCGACGCCGCTCGCCCGCTTGAAGCGGCCAGCGAGGGTTCACGACGATTCGAAAGCACCCGCGACCCGGCCCTCGCCGTGCTCGTCGCGCGGGCCGCCGTGCGACTCGGGCAACACGACGTGGCAATGGCCTGGTTGCAGGCCGCCGGACATGCCGCCGACAACCCCGCCGAAATACTCGTCGATCTCGACCTCGAACCCGACTTCGCTGAACTGCGCAACCGACCCGCGGCCGAGACCCTGCGGTGGTCCCTCGGCGGTTGATGGAGGGCTACCAGCCGAGGCGAGCGGCGACCTCG
>JANNNL010000042.1:0-2333 GCA_031398525.1 Actinomycetes bacterium
CAGGTCGTGCTCGTCACCGGCGGCACCAAGGGCGTCGGGCGAGGGATTGCCCAGCGGTTCGCCGATGCCGGAGCGACCGTTGCGGTCAGCGCCCGTTCCGCCGCCGATGATCTGCCAAGCGAGTGGCACTTCCTTCCCGCCGATCTGCGCGACGGGGCCGCAGCATTCGCAATGATCGACGCCGCGGTGGCGACATGCGGCCGGTTGGACGTGTTGGTCAACAACGCCGGGGGCGGACCACCCGCCGACACCGCCACTGCGTCACCCCGGTTCACCGAGCGGGTCATTGCCCTCAACCTGCTGTCGGCCATGTTCTGCTCGCAACAGGCCAATTTGTACATGCAGGCCCAGCCCGCGGGAGGCTCGATCGTCAATATCGCCAGCGTCTGCGCGTATCGCCACTCACCCCAGGCCGCAGCGTATGGGGCGGCCAAGGCGGGTCTGGTCAACTACACCAAGACCATCGCTCACGAATGGGCCCCCAAGGTCCGGGCAAATGCCGTGATTGCCGGGCAGGTGCTTACCGAGTCGGCCCGCCAGTTCTACGGCGACGACGAGAGCGTGGCGCGAGTAGCGGCGACCATCCCACTCGGACGCCTCGCCGACCCCGCCGATATCGGCGATGTCTGCCTGTTCCTGGCTTCTCCGCTGGCGGCCTACGTCACCGGTGCCGCCGTCGATGCCGGGGGCGGCGGCGATCGCCCGCCGTTCCTCGATGCCGCTTCCGGGTAGCACCCGGAGGTAGTTGTTCAAACCTCGATCTGATGGGTGATCGACCGTAGCGTCGGCTCGAAACCCAGTTTGCGATAGAGACCGGCGGCGCCAGTCGGGCTGGCCGAGTCGACGTTGAGGGCGGCATGGGTGAAGCCTGCTGCGGCGAAGGCTCGGATGGATTCGCTGATCAACGCCGAGGCCACGCCGCGGCCACGCCACTCGCCGACGGTGCCGATCAGATCGATCCATCCCTCACGTCGGCCAACCAGCGCCTCGTCATCGGGGTAGTTGGCGTTGACCGAAAAACCAACGATGCGACCGGTGCTTCGCTCGACGGCCACGATGCTGAGGTCGGTACGGATGCCGTGGGCCTCGATGTAGAACTTCCAGGCCTCGGGTCCTGAATCGGTCGACCCCCAATGGTCGGCAAACGCCTGGTTGCGGACGATCCGTACCTCTTCGATCCGATCGGTCGGCCACGACTGTAGCTCGATGCCCTCGGGGACCGGGGTGCGCGGAGGGTCGGTCAGCGGCCGAACGAGATCTTCGAACCACCGAACCGGCTGAAATCCAAGCTCGCCGTACAGTCGGTGCGCATCGGTGATGTGCTCCGAGGCATCGATGCGGATGTACTTGGGCAAATCGTTCCGACGCGCCGTCAGCTTCTCGATCGCCCGACCCCGCCCCCAGGTGAGCAGCGCTCGGCCGACTCCATTGCCTCGCTGAGCGGGGTCGACCGTGCCGAAAATGTACGCCCGCTCCAACCGCTCGTCGGACGGCCGGTGCCACACGCGGCTCCAACCCGCGATCGCCCCATCGAGAAACGCCACCCGCCCGTCGGTCAGCGGGTCAAAGTCAGGCTCGTCGAACTCGGCGACCAACTCCTCCATCATGAACACCTGGGGGAACCGATCGTGTCGTCCCGCCGCATTGATCATGACCAGCAGACCGTCGGCCAGATCGATCGTCAGGGGGCGAAGTTCGATGTTCGGCACGGTGCACCACCCTACAGCACTACACCCCGCAGTAAAACATCAACAAACATCACTCAGTGCGCTCATTACCCACTAATTTAGTCGGATTTCAGGAGTGCTGTGACGACGCCGAAATCACCTCTCCTGCCATGAACGACGAGTAGTCCGAGGCGAGGAAAATCATGATGTTGGCGATCTCCCACGGCTCCGCGGCACGGCCAAAAGCCTCACGCGAGGTCAATTCGGCGAGCAGCTCGTCGGAGGTGACCTTGGCCAGGTTCGCGTGCATCGCCAACGAGGGCGAGACCGCGTTGATGCGAACACCCCGGGGGGCGGCCTCGACCGCCGAACACCGGGTCAGCGCCATCACCCCGGCCTTCGCCGCCGCATAGTGCGCCTGTCCGGCCTGGGCCCGCCAGCCGAGCACCGAGGCATTGTTGACGATCACTCCGCTCCCCCGCCCGTACATGTGATTAAGCGCGGCGCGGGAGCAGCGGAAGGTGGCATTGAGCGTGACGTCGAGGACGACCATCCATTGCTCGTCGGTCATCTCGTGGACCTCGGCAGTACCACCGAGGCCGGCATTGTTGATGAGAACATCTAGATGACCGAGTTCGCCGATCGCCCCGGCGAACAACCCATCGA
>JANNNL010000114.1:0-5242 GCA_031398525.1 Actinomycetes bacterium
GTTTGGTGTTCCTTGTTGCCACGTTGCAGGTGCATTTCATGCTGTCGTTCGTCGGGTTCCTGGCGATGCTGGCGTGTGCATTTGTGATCGAGCGCAACGCTCGTATCGTCGGGCGCATCGGCGTACAAGATCTTGCCGGGGTGTTCCGACACCGGGCGGCCGCTGGTCCCCGGCTGCGCGAACGCTTCCGCCGCGACTGAGACTTCCGCCGGAGCTCGCCAGTCGCGAAGGCTTGGCTAGGGTCGGCCCCTCGGGCCGGTTGCTTTCTACCTACTGCAGCCGGGGGTCGAACCGGGCCCGCAGGCGGTCTCGCCAGCTGAGCTGGTCGCGTACGACCTTGGTCACCCGGCGCGAGAGCTCACGGCAGTGTTCGACGACATCACTCGATGGTGGAGTCGGCTTGAACATGGCTCGGGTGGCTTCAAGGGCCAGCTCACGCACCTGATCGCGACCGACTCCGGTGGCCCGCCATGCCCGCTCGGCATGCTCGACGGGGGTCTCCTCGGGCTGACGCGGGGCACCGGCGATTCCGAGCCACCGCGCGGCGCGGTCCCAACTGCCGACAACGTCGTCAATCTCGTCGTGCTGGCGCCGTCGAGCCAATGCCCGGGCGGCGATCGGCATCAGTACGGCCCACGCGCTGATCGCCACGAGTAGACCGAGGATCACGAGCCACGGGGTCGGTATCCCGCCCGCGGCCTGAGCGGCTTGTTGGGCCGGTGTTGCTCCTTTGGCATCAGGGTTCGGGAGGTCCCTGGGCAGGTTGTTCTCGCCGCGGGAGAAGGCGGTGGTTGCCGGGATGTTGCGTTCGCCATCGGGGGCGTTGTCCGGCGATCTGCTTGGCCCGGCGATGTCGGGGGTGCCGGTCAGCTCGCCGCCTTCTTGCGCGGGTTGCACGCCGGTGTAACTCTCGGCCCCGGGGGCGCCTCGGCCGGGGGTCGGCTCAAAGGGCACCCATCCGACGTTGTCGAACCAGATCTCGGGCCACGCGTGGGCGTGCTTGCCGAGCACGTGGTAGAGCCCGGCGGAATCCTTGTCGCCAGGAGTGAACCCGACGGCGACTCGGCTCGGCACCCCCACGGCGCGGGCGAATGCCGCAAAGGTGGTGGCGAATTGCTCGCAATAGCCTTCCTTGGCGCGCAGGAATCCCTCGATCGATCGGATGCTGTGGCCGCGTGAGACGTTGACGTTGTACTTGAAGCCGTCGCGGAACCAGTTCTGCAAGGTGACCATCTGGTTGTAGATCGACGTCTGGCCGGCGACGATCTCGTTGGCCGTGTCGACCAATCCCTGCGGGAAATCGCTGGGCACCGACAGGAACCGCTCGTCGGGGGCCGTCGAAGTCGAGGCCTGGAGCTCGTCGGGGTTGATCACCGGCACGAGCGAGACGAGGTCGTACTGCATCCCGTTGAACAGCTTGTCGCGTCGGATCAGGCTGGCACTCGACGGGTCGTACTCGAATCCGGCCGTCGGGTTGATGCTCACCGCGCTGGCGACCGCCGGCATCCAGATGCCCCCGAGCGACGTGATCTTGATCGACTGACGAACCTCGCGCACCGGGCCGCCGGGTTGATCGCCGACGAAATCGGTTGCATCGGCGAAGCTGCCTTCCTCGGTGAACGACTTACCGTCGAACTCCCCCAGAGACGCAAGCCGCAGGTAGCCGGGCGCGCCGGTGAGCGCATAGGTGAACATCTCGGTGTTGCTGCGATTGACCAGGCGACTCTGTACCTCGACCATGGGGCTGAGCACCTCGGTGCCCTTTCCCGACCGGGTACGGGTGTTGATGATCGCATCGTCATCGACACCGGGAAGCCGGGGGCCGAGCACAACGCCGGCGAGCACCGCCACGCCACCCAAGCCGATCGCCGCCCGAGCGGTCGGGCCGAGGCGACCCCCGGAGCGGGTACCCAGCCAGGTGGCCCCGTTCTCGCCGTGAGCGGCCCGCAACACGGCGACGGCAATGAACACGCAGGCCAGCCACAGTGCGGTGACGGGCAGCCGGTTGCGGTCGACTCCCAGCGATGAGCCGAGAGCGAACAACAAGCCGCAGGGCACGATCGACTCGATCCGACCGAAGGCCCGAAACGCAAACGTGTCGGCGTGTCCGGCGACGGTGCCCATGGCCAGGGCCGTCGCCACGCCGAATCCGCTGTCGCTGGGGACGGGAGCCACGGTGGTGCGGAACAGGCCGAATGCGTCGGTGAGACTGATCCACGCGGCGTCCCAGGTGGCCCGCGTTGGGATGAATCCGAACAGCGTCGAGCGAAAGTAGAGCATGCCGATGACCGTGGCCATCGTGGCGAGCGCGATCGGCACAGCCACATAGACGGGCCATTGCAAGGCACGAGCCAGCGTCAACACTGCGTGGACACTGATGACCGTGATCGCCACGGGCCCGAGGAATCCCCAGCCGGGGAAGATTCGACAGAACGAGATCGCGGTGGCGATGGTGGTCGCCGCCAGCGCCATCGAGGCAAGCACCGACACCGGTCCGGCCTGTCGCTTCGGCTTGGGCTGGGGGACGCCCTTGACCGAGTCGGGAATCGGAGGATTGATCGTGATCATCGGGCTCCCCAGATGCTGCGGGCGGTCTCGACCTTCGGGGCCGAGCTGATCAGGGTTGGTTCGGTCGGGGTGGGCGCCAGCGCGGTGGAATTGGCGCCCACGAGCATGTTCCACCCAGCGACGAAGTTCCCCTCGGTACTGGCATCAACGACAAAGACCCCGGGCATCGGGGCGGGGACGGGTTCCTCACAGGCGACGGCGACGGCCGCATCCGCGCCCGCCGCGCCGCGCAGGGCGCTCATCGTTGCCGCATCGATGCGACCACCGACGAGCACCAGCACCCCGCCGGCCAGGCGTGAGCCGAGGGCACTGATGGCGTTGACCACCGAGCCTTGCGGGGACGGGTTGGCCAACGCCAAGTGTTCGAGGAGCGACTCCATCCCTGTCGTCGAGGGAGTCAGGTCGTGGCCGAGGCTGGTGGCGAACCGGACGTCGCGCTCGGCCTCGGATGCCGACAGCACGATCGACGCCGCAGAGGAAATTGCCCGCTCGAACGACTCGATGCTGTGCAGTGGTGCCGATTGGTCGAGGACAACCGCCATATGGCGCATTGCTGCGGTCTCGTTCTCGCGGACCTTGAACGTCTCGCTGCGAGCACTTGCCCGCCAGTTGATTCTCCGCAGATCATCGCCGGGTATGTAGTCGCGCAGCGACCGGAACTCCTCGCCGGCGCGGCCCAGCGCTCGCATTCGCAGGTGTTGCCCGAGTGGGCCCTGATCGCCGCCGAACCCCGGAACTGCGACGCGGAACCACTGAGGTAGGACGATGACGGTGGTCGCTGCGGCGGCTTCGACCGTACGCGATGCAAGGCCCAAGACATCGCCGCGAGTGAGGCGCAGCGGACCAATGGTGATGAACCCGCGGCGGCGGGTGGGCAGGCGGTAGGCGGCCCGGGTGGTGCGGCCAGACGAGAGCGGGGAGAGTTGCAAGAGAGCGCCCTGGGTCGACGACACCGGATCGCGCAACGACAGCAGCGGGGTACGGAGCTTGGCCCGATTGGTGGCGATCAGCTCGACTTTCGCCTGTTCACCGGCATGAACGCGCCGGGGCGTGACCTTTCGCGTAATTCGCATCCGCATGGGTCGCATCCGAACGGTCATCACCGTGATCAGCACGATAGCGATCAGCGCCACGCCGATGACGTAGAGCTCGAGCACGCCGAAGAGACGCGCACAGACAATCGTGACGACGCCGGTGATCAGGGCCATCCAGCCCTGCCGGGTCGGCATCGCTCAGCGCTCCCGCCCGGGCGTCGTCGGAACCGGCACCGAGGCGAGCACGTCGCTGATCGCGCTCTCGCCGGTCACACCCTGCAATGCCGCGTCGTGACGGACCATGACGCGATGCGAGAGCACGTTGACGGCGAGCGCCTTGACATCGTCGGGGGTGGCGTAGTCGCGGCCGCGGGCCGCGGCGCGGGCGCGGATGGCCCGGGCGAGCTGCAGCGTTGCCCGCGGCGAGAGGCCGAGGGTCAACGACGGATGGCGGCGGCTCATCTCGGAAATGTCGACCAAGTAGGCCTTGAGGGCAGGAGCGAGGTGCACCGTGCGCACGGCAGCGATCATCGTGCGGACCTCGTGGGCGGTGACGACCGGACGCAGCGTCGGCAGGGTGTCGTTCGAGGAGTTGTTGTCGAGCAGGCCCAACTCGCTCGCTCGGGGCGGGTAGCCGACCGACACGCGCAGCAGGAACCGGTCGAGCTGGCTTTCGGGCAATCGGTACGTACCCTCCTGCTCGACAGGGTTCTGGGTGGCGATGACCATGAACGGGTTCTGCAACCGGTAGGTCTTGCCGTCGGCCGAGATCTGGCGTTCCTCCATCGCTTCGAGCAGCGCAGATTGGGTCTTGGGCGACGCCCGGTTGATCTCGTCGGTGAGCACGATGTTGGCGAACAACGGCCCCGGCTGGAACTCGAACCTCTCGTCTGATCGCTGGTAAATGCTCACGCCGATCAGATCGGTTGGGAGCAGATCGGGGGTGAACTGCACCCGTCGCCACGTGCAATCGACGGACGCGGCGAGGGCTTTGGCAAGGCTGGTCTTGCCGACCCCGGGGACGTCCTCGACGAGCAGGTGCCCTTCGGCGAGCAGGCAAATCGTGGCGAGTTCGACCGCCTCGGGCTTGCCGTGAAGCACGATCGAGATGTTGGCGGTGATCGCCGAGAACATCTCATCGAACGTGCGGGTGCTTGGTGGGGGCGGAGCAGTTGCCGTCATCGTCTCGACACCGTAGACGGGTCGAGCGACCTATGTGTTTCATGGTGTTGCGCTTCGGTCGTCGACGGGCGATTGGTTGGCCTGGCGCCAAACACCCTACCGTTGGGTAACATCGGCTCCGTGCAGCCGATATTTACCCCAGAGGCCGAGGACTACCGCGAAAAGGTCCAGGCGTTTCTGGCCGAGAAACTCCCCACGAACTGGGGCGGCATCGGTCAACTGCAGGGCGAGGCTCTCGACACGTTCGTGGCCGACTGGCGCAAGACGTTGCACGAGGCGAACTATCTCGCTCCCGGCTGGCCGAAGGCGTACGGTGGAGCAGGTTTGACGGCTACGGAGCAGGTGATTCTCGCCGAGGAGTTTGCTCGCGCCGGAGTGCCGACTGGTGGGGCCAACGATGTCTTCTCGATTCAGATGTTGGGCAACACACTGCTGCAGTGGGGGACCGAGGAGCAGAA
>JANNNL010000128.1:0-7054 GCA_031398525.1 Actinomycetes bacterium
TGGCGATGACCCGCGAGATCGCGGTGATCTACGCCCGGCAGGGGATCCGTGCCAACGCGCTGTGTCCCGGCCCGATCATGACGCCGCTGCTGGCGAAATTCCTGTCCGACGATGCCAAGCGGAACCGTCGCCTCGTCCACATCCCGATGGGTCGCTTCGGCGAGCCCCGCGAGATCGCCAACGGCGCATTGTTCCTGGCGTCCGACGACTCGTCGTGGATGACCGGTCAGTCGTTGATCATCGACGGCGGGATCAGTTCGGCCTACGTCACCCCGGAGTGACGCCTTGTTCGTCGGTCAGCTAATGCCGAGCGGGCCGCCGGGGGTATCGATCAGGGCGCTCAGCCGCACCACCGGAGCTTCGATGAGTTCCACCGATGTCAGCTCATCGATGGCCTCGAGTTGAGCGGCCAATGCCTCGGGTGCCGGGCATTCGATCCGCAGATCGAGCAGTTGAATCGGGTGGTCGAGCGAGTCGGCCGGATGCGGTGACATGCCCCAGTCGATGAGGAACGGCAGCGGGGCGATACCCCGCGGGCCGATGATCGGCATCGTCAGTTGCCACGAAAGCTCGACTCCGTCGGGGCGAGTCCGCGACATCGACTCGATCGGTCCAACGTCCCATCGGGCTGCGGCTGCCGCCTGCGCCACCTCTGGGAGTGGGAACGAGGGGCGAGCGCACCAACCGACAAGCCGGGGTCGGACGAGCCGATCGATGCCGAACGGGCGACCGTCGATCGGGTCGGGTTGACCGTCGTCGGGACCGATGATCTCGAGATACGCGCCGCCGCCGAGACTGACGAGTTCGTTGCGAGTGCCCCGTCCGGGGTGTGAGCCGCCGGGAGTTGGTTCGACACCGAGTCGAGAGGCCAACTCGGCGACCGTCGCATCGAGGTCGGTGGTGGCGTAGACGAGGTGGTCGATCATCGGGAGCCGACCGGGGATGGGTTGTCGGAGGCGGCCATAGAGTAAGTCTTGTCGGTCGCGATCGGTGGGCTGATGATGGTTCTGCCAGCCGGTTTGACCGATATGGCGCGTAGCGCCGGTGACCGAGCAGACTGGTCGCCATGGCATCTGTCGCATTTATCGGGCTTGGCGTGATGGGCGCGCCGATGGCGCGCCATCTGGCCGCCGCCGGTCACCAGGTCACCGTCTACAACCGCACGTCGTCGAAGGTGGCCGAATGGGTCGCTGCTCACGGCGGACGCTCGGCACCGACGCCTCGGCAGGCCGCCCAGGGGAGTGAGTTCGTCCTCATGTGCGTCGGAAACGACGACGATCTGCGTTCAGTGGTCTATGGCGGCGACGGCGTTCTTGCGGGGATGGACGCGGGCACGGTCCTGGTCGACCACACCACGGCCTCGGCCGATGTAGCCCGCGAGATTGCCGAGCGGGCTGCGGCCGCCGACGTCGGATTCGTCGATGCACCCGTGTCGGGCGGCCAAGCGGGGGCCGAGAACGGTGTGCTGACGGTGATGTGCGGTGCCGACGACGAGGCCGTCTTCGAACGGGCCAAAGCGGTGATCTCGGCGTTCGCTCGGGCCTGCGAGCGTCTGGGCCCGGCCGGGAGCGGGCAGCTGACCAAGATGGTCAACCAGATTTGTATCGCCGGACTGGTGCAGGGCCTCGCCGAGGGCGTCAACTTCGCCCAGCGCGCCGGTCTCGATGTTGATGCGGTGATCGACGTGATCTCGAAGGGCGCGGCGGGGTCGTGGCAGATGGAGAACCGGGCGCGAACGATGGGCCGTGGCGAGTTCGAGTTCGGGTTCGCCGTCGAGTGGATGCGCAAAGACCTCGGCATCTGTCTCGACGAAGCGGCTCGCAACGGTGCTCGGCTGCCGGTGACCGCGCTGGTCGACCAGTTCTACGCCCAGGTAGTCAACCGCGGCGGTCGCCGCTGGGACACCTCCAGCCTGCACCACCTCCTCGCCAACGACTAGCCGCTACCTTGGAGACATGTCGCGTATCGCCGTTCATTCAGACAACGCTCCCGCTGCCGTCGGGCCGTACTCGCAAGCCGTCGTGACCGACCCCTACGTCTACTTGGCCGGGCAGACGCCGATCGATCCGACGACCGGCAAGCTCGTCGAGGGTGGAATCACTGCCCAGACCGAGCGGGTGTTCGACAACTTGTTCGCCGTGCTGGCCGCCGCGGGGCTGACCCCCGACGACGTCGTCAAGGTCAACTGCTATCTCACCGACCTGGGCAACGACTTCGCCGAGATGAATGCCGTCTACAAGACCCGCTTCGACGCGCAGTATCCGGCGCGCACGACGGTCGGTGTGGCGGCCTTACCCGTCGGGGCCAGCGTCGAGATCGAACTCGTCGCCCGCCAAAAGCCGCTGCCGTTCTGACGCGTCCGGTTGAGTCACATACTCAGCCCAGTTCTTATCTCTGGAGTGAGTATAGATAGCCCGGCTGAGCTCTTTGGTCGTCATGATGAATGGGCCGACCTGGTGACGTTCGTGGAGAGCCCGGGCCCGGGTGTTTACCTTGGCATGGTCTATGGGCGTGGGCGGCAAGGCAAGACGATGCTGCTTGAGTCGTTGTGCGATGCATCAGGCGGACTTCTGTGGCAGGCGCGCCAACAGAGTGCAGCGCAAAATTTGAGAGACCTTGAGGGGCTCGATCGGCAGTTTCACCGGAACTACCCCCCGTCTGGATTCGTGGGAAGCGGCGATCGAAGCGATCTGCGACCTGCGACGTGTCGGCGATGACAATCGTCCGATGCCCGTCGTCATCGATGAGGTCGGCTACCTGCTCGATGCCGACCCCGCTTTCGCCTCACGGCTCCAGGCCGCGTTGGTCGATGCGGACTGGTTGCTCGTCGATCGCGGTCCGCTGCGGGAGCGATCGTCGCGGTACTCGGTCGCCGAACCGATCGTCCGGTTCCACCGCCTGGTGGTCGAACCGGCCGCGGTGCGCCTGACGCGGCGGGGTGCGGGTCGAGCGATTTGGGAGGACGCCATGGTCTGGATTCGGCCGAGAGTCTTTGCGCCGCATCTTGAGCGGTTGGCGAGGGAGTGGGTACTTCTCGACTCGTCGCCAGCGACGAGCGGAGGAGTGGTCAACGCGTGCGGGCCGAGTCGCGTCGGCTCAGGAGATCGAGTACTCCAGCTCGATCTCCTGGCTACGACGGCCGATCATCGGGGTCGAAAGCGGGTTTGCGCGGTGGGGGAAGTGAAATCCGGACAGGACCGAGTCGGTGCCGGTCAGCTGGAACGGCTCGATTTCGCGATCGACTTGCTCGACCCGAAGGTCGTCGATGAGTCGCCGAAACGGCTACTGATTTCCCGATCCGGCTTCACTCGCCAGCTTGAACAGACTGCCAGTCACCGCCGTGATGTCGAGTTGATCGACCTTCCCCGACTGTATTCTGGCAGTTGACGGCTGGGGTTGCTCACGCGCCGTTGATGGAGGGGGAGAGCCAGCGGGCGGCTTCTTCGACGGTCCAGCCTTTGCGGTTGGCATAGTCGGCGACCTGGTCGTGATCGATCTTGCCGATGCCGAAGTAGCGGCTTTCGGGATGCGAGAAGTAGAGGCCAGAGACTGACGAGCCGGGCCACATCGCGTAGCTCTCGGTGAGTTTGACGCCGATGGCGGCAGTGGTGTCGAGCAGTTCGAACAAGGCGACCTTCTCGGTGTGGTCGGGTTGCGAGGGGTAGCCGGGAGCAGGGCGAATGCCGACGTAACGCTCCTCGATGAGCTCGGCGGGGGAGAGCGACTCATCGGGGGCGTAGCCCCACAATGATGTGCGGACCCGTTGGTGCAGTCGTTCGGCGAACGCTTCGGCGAGACGGTCAGCGAGGGCCTTGACCATGATCGAGGAGTAGTCGTCGTTCGCCGCCTTGAACCGCTCGGACGCCTCGTCCTCGCCGAGTCCGGTGGTCACCGTGAACCCGCCGATCCAGTCGGGCGTGCCCGCGGGGGCGATGAAGTCGGCGAGCGCGTGGTTCGGCCCGCTGTTGTGCTTGACCATTTGCTGGCGCAAGGTGTGGAACCGGGCGGCGGGCGTGTCGCGTGACTCCGAGGTCCACACCACGATGTCGTCGCCATCGGCGTTGGCGGGCCAGAACCCGACAGTCGCCGCCAGATCGAACCAATTCTCAGCCTCGATACGGTCGAGCATCTCGTTGGCCTCGGCGAACAGGCCACGAGCCGTCGGTCCGACCCGGGGGTCGTCGAGGATTGCCGGGTAGGTGCCGTTGAGCTCCCAAACCGAGAAGAACGGCGACCAGTCGATGACATCCCGCAAGGACGCCACGGTGACGTCGTACAACACCCGTGCTCCGGTGAACGACGGAGCAGGCGGGGAGTAGGCCGTCCAATCGAGGGCAAGCGCATTGGCGCGGGCGTCGGCGATGGTGCAGCGGGGCGTGCGGGTGCGGCCCCGGGCATGTGCCTCGGCGACTCGGACGTACTCGGTTCGAGTGTCGGCGATGTACTCGTCGTGGCGCTCGGGTGACATCAATGCCGAGGCAACGGCGACGGCGCGGCTGGCGTCGTTGACGTGGATTGCTTGGCCCCGATGGTAGCCGGGGTGGATTTTGACCGCAGTATGGACCCGGCTGGTGGTCGCTCCGCCGATCAGCAGCGGGATGTCGAAGCCGAGGCGTTCCATCTCGGTGGCCACGTGGCACATCTCGTCGAGCGACGGCGTGATCAATCCCGAGAGCCCGATGATGTCGGCACCTTCAGCGCGGGCGACTTCCAGGATCTGTTCGGCGGGCACCATTACCCCGAGGTCGATGACCTGGTAGTTGTTGCATTGCAGCACCACGCCGACGATGTTCTTTCCAATGTCATGGACGTCGCCCTTCACCGTCGCCATCACGATCTTGGCCGCGGCGGGCCGAGCAGTGGCGAATCCGGCGGCGGCATCCCGCTCGGCATCCATGTATGGCAACAGTTCGGCGACGGCCTGCTTCATCACTCGAGCGGACTTGACCACCTGGGGCAGGAACATCCGCCCGCTGCCGAACAGATCGCCGACGACGTTCATCCCGTCCATCAGCGGACCCTCGATGACATCGAGCGGTCGGGCGGCGGCGAGACGGGCCTCGGTGACGTCGACGGTGATGAAGTCGGTGATGCCGTGCACGAGGGAGTGGGAGAGTCTTGCGGCGACGTCTTGCGACCGCCACGTGAGATCAGCTCCGCGGGCTTCGACCCCCTGGCCCTGGTATCCCTGAGCGATTTGTAGCAATCGCTCGCCGGCGTCGGACCGACGGTTGAGCACCACGTCCTCGCAGGCCTCGCGCAGTTCGGGGTTGAGGTCGTCGTACACGGCCATCTGGCCGGCATTGACGATGCCCATATCCATGCCAGCGGCGATGGCGTGGAAGAGGAATACCGAGTGCATCGCCTCGCGGACCGGCTCGTTGCCCCGGAACGAGAACGACAGATTTGAGACGCCACCCGACACGTGGCTGCCTGGAAGGTTGGTGCGAATCCAGCGGGTGGCCTCGATGAACGCCAACCCGTACCCGTTGTGCTCCTCCAGCCCGGTGGCCACGGCGAAGATGTTCGGGTCGAAGATGATGTCGCCCGGGTTGAATCCGACCTGGTTGACGAGGATCTCGTAGGCCCGCGCGCAGATCGATGTCTTGCGTTCGAACGTGTCGGCCTGACCCTGTTCGTCGAAGGCCATCACGACCACCGCTGCGCCATAGCGCCGCACAATCGAGGCGTGATGAATGAACGCTTCCTCACCCTCTTTGAGCGAGATGGAGTTGACGATCGCCTTGCCCTGAATGCACTTCAGGCCGGCCTCGATCACCGAGAACTTCGAGGAGTCGACCATGATCGGCACGCGGGCGATGTCGGGCTCGGCGGCAATCAGGTTGAGGAACGTGGTCATTGCCAACTGCGAATCGAGCAGGCCCTCGTCCATGTTGATGTCGATGATCTGGGCCCCGTTGTCAACCTGGTCCCGGGCGATTGCCAGCGCGGCGGGGTAGTCGCCGTTGGTGACGAGCCGGCGGAACTTGGCCGATCCGGTGACGTTGGTGCGTTCGCCGACGTTGACGAACGGGATGTCGGTCGTCAGGGTGAACGACTCCATCCCCGACAGATTGAGGAGAGTCGATGCAGCCGCCGGTCGCCGGGGGGCGTGGCCGGCGACCGCATCGGCGATAGCTCGAATGTGGTCGGGGGTCGTGCCGCAGCATCCGCCGACGATGTTGACCAGTCCTGATGCCGCGTACTCGCCGAGCAACGAGGCCATATGTTCGGGGGACTGGTCGTAGTGGCCGAACTCGTTGGGCAGCCCGGCATTCGGGTACGCGCAGACCAGCGTGTCGGCCAGACGGCTCACATCAGCGATGTGAGCACGCAACTCCTCGGCGCCGAGGGCGCAGTTGAAACCGACCGAGAGCGGATTGACATGACGGATCGCGTGCCAGAACGCGGCGGGGGTCTGGCCGCTCAACAGTCGGCCGGAGCGGTCGGTGATCGTCCCCGACACCATCACCGGGATGTCGAATCCGCGGTTGGATGACTCCGTGAGGATGGCATGGATCGCGGCCTTGGCGTTGAGCGTGTCGAAGATCGTCTCGATCAGCAGCAGATCGACGCCACCGTCGAGGAGGCCGCGGATCTGCTCGCCGTACGCCTCGGCCAGCTGGTCGAACGTGACCGCCCGGTAGCCCGGATCGGCGACGTCGGGAGAGATCGACGCCGTTCGATTCGTCGGCCCGATCGCTCCGGCGACGAACCGCGGAACGCCGTCGGTGCGCTCCGCCGTGCGAGCTGCGGCGAGGGCCAAGGTTGCCCCGGCGACGTTCAGGTCGTACGCCAGGTGCGACATCTTGTAGTCGGCCTGGGCGATGGATGTGGACGAGAACGTGTTCGTCGCGACGATGTCGGCCCCGGCGAGGAAATAGGCGAGATGAATATCGCGAATCGCCCGGGGCTGGGTGACGTTCAACAGGTCGTTGTTGCCTCTGACCTGGCCATTCCATGCGTCGAAGTGGGCACCGCGAAACGCCTCCTCGTCGAGTCCGAGGGCCTGGATCATCGTGCCCATTGCGCCGTCGAGCACCAGAATTCGCTC
>JANNNL010000154.1:0-8911 GCA_031398525.1 Actinomycetes bacterium
GCACCTTCGCCGGTCCGTTCCGGCTCCCGACCGACAACTTCGCAGCCTTCGCTCTCAACGTCCAACCCGACTTCGAAGCCAACGGGTTGCGTTCATGGGCTCATCCGTCGGTGACCGCAGCCTTGGGTACCCAGTCGATGCAGATGCAACAGCTGCCGTATCGATACCACACGTTCGTCAATCGAACCGAGGGCGAGGCCGACAACTTCTACGTGCAGGACTACATCAAGTCGATGGCCCCGGGGGTGTGGGCCATCAAACAGCGTGAGATGGCGACGGCCGGATGGGCATGGGAGCCGATCCGAGAGATCCTTCCTCCCCGCTGGGTCACGTCGCGATTCGGACTCGACACGGTGATCGGTGTGGTGTCCCTGGCCGACTTCAATGCTGAAGGCGGCTCGGCGCCCGACCGCTGGGTCGGAAACATGATGCTCGTCCCGTCCACCATGCTGGCGAAGGTGCGAGCCGACCATCCGGGGGTGACCTACGACGTCGTCCAACTGCAGAACGCGAACAACGAGTGGGTGGAGCCGACCGCCGAGGCAGTCACCGCAGCGCTGAGCGCGGGGACGGCCCCGAACATCGCCGCTCGCCAGGCGGTCCCGGGTGGATATCCGCTGACGTGGGTGAACAATCTGTCCGTACGCGCCACCGGGCTGAGCCCGGCCAAGGCTGGTTCGTTGGCGGCGCTGATTCGATACCTCGTGACGACCGGGCAGGACTCGATCGTCGCCCATGGTGGAGCCCGACTGCCGGCCGCGGACGTCTCGGCGGCGCTTGCCGCGGCCGATCAGCTCGTGGCCAACAACTGCTCGTCGCCCGACTTCGAGGTCGTCGACGGTGGGCGCGGAGCGTATGAGCCGGCGCTGCCTGGCTTGGACGCCATCGCAACGATGAAGCATTGCCAGGTCGCCCCGCCCGTGACGACGACCACGACAACCGAGCCCCCCGCCCCGCCGCCACCAGCTCCGAGAGTGCCTGCTGTCGTCGTTCCGGCGGCAACGATCCCGGTGCCTGCTGCGACGTTGCCTCCGATCGAGACCGTACCGGTCACCGTGGTGGTCGAGACCACCACGACGATTCCGCCGCCGACCACCCCTCCGCCCCCGCCGTACATCCTCGCCTACGAGGATCCGCCGGAGCCGAACTCGCTGCTCGCTGGTCTGCCGATGCCGCTGCCCGACGACGGTCGTGGCGGCTTCAAGAAGCTGGGTACGTTTCTGCTGGGGGCCGGGGGCTTCCTGGCCGCCGGACGGGTCAAGCTGGTGAGGTTCGCTCGTGCGCGTTGAGACCGACACCCCCTCGGTGACCTTGGGGACGGCAGCGTCGGTAGCGAGTACGTCGACCGACCCGACCGGAGCGGCGCTCTCGATGCGACGGGAGCCACGGTTCGCCGCCCGACCTGTGGTGTTCGCCGCCGTCGTCGCGATCGCCGGTGTCGTGATGATCTGGTGGTTGCATCACCACGTGGTCGCCGGGCTGATCCACTCGAATCGACAGCAACATCTGGCCGCCGACTTCCGCACCGGCCGGCCATCGGTGGAACCGGGCGAGGCGATCGCGGTGGTGCAGATCCCCCGCCTGGGGGTCGACCAGATCGTCGTGGCCGGAGATGACCCCGACAATCTTCGAAGCGGCCCGGGGCTGCGGACCGATGGGTCGCTGCCGGGCGTGCCCGGCGTGGCGATGATCGTTGCGCATCGCCACGGCTATGGAGCACCGTTCGTCGACGTTCCCGACTTGGTCGTCGGCGACTCGGTCGTCGTCCAGACGCGCAACCTCAAGCCTGTGGACTACCGGGTTGTCTCGATCAATTCGATGACGACCGACCCGAAGGAACTGCCGAGACTTCTCGGTCCACTCGTCGCCCCGGCGACAGCGCGGCTGCTCCTCGTCACGGGCAGCGGCTCGTGGATTGACGACAATGTCGTGATCGTTGTCGCCGATGCCATCGTTCCGGGCGTGGGCACACCCTCAAATCTCGATTCCCGCATAGAGCCCCGGGGCGGAAGTCTCTTCAATCGGACAATGCTCGGCGTGATTCTTTCGATTGCTGCCAGTGTACTGGGATATCTATCCCTGCGCCCAATACGCCGACGTTGGCCAATGATTGTGTGCTTGGTCTCTCCGATAGTACTGGCCTGGGTGTTGCTGATGATGTCGGTTGAAGACGTCCTCGCTTCATTCAGATAAGCGGTGGACAGTTTTCAGTCTGAGGAGAAAGGTCTAAACCTGCCTTCCAATCGAGTGGAATCGTGCGCATTTCTTTCGGATCACGGATGCATGAATCAGAGGTAAACGGTAGCTGAAGAGTTCTCCTCCGAGTCGACGAGCGACGATTTTGACCTGCACAATGACGGACAGCGAGTGAAAAATCTTCATTCGTCAAGATGGTCAGGTGGAACGAATGCGACTCAAGTTGGCGGTGTGTACGGTGGGTCTTGCAGCAGTCGGTGGACTTGTTGTGGGTGCGCCGACATTCGCCGAAGGAGCAGTGTCGCCCACCTCCGCCGATGGGGCGCTGACCACGGTGACGGTTCGTTGGGACGGACTTCCGGCCAATGAGACCGTTATCGCCATGCAGTGTGCCAAGACCAACAAGGACGTGACGTTCAACCAGGCTGCCGACTGTTCGCAGGCGACATATCAAAATTATGTGGCCGGGCCAGAAGGTTCAGGTTCTGGAGAGTTCGTCTTGTTCGGAGGCGATGAACCAAACGGGGAGAACTGGGGTTGCGGTCCATTGTCGACAGTTCCCAATCGGCAGGATGTTTGCTACGTCAGGCTGACCACGGGAACTATCACAAATACCGTGTACAACGAGTTCTTCTCCGTCGATTTTGTACCACAGACTGCGTCCAGCGGCAACGGACTTCGTGTCGGGATTCTCGCCTCGGGCGTGATCGTCCTGCTCGGCGCGGGTTACTTCACCTACCGAAAGACCCGCGCTCGCGCGGTCAATTGATCCAACATGGAAGGAAACCAAATGAAGCTGAAATTTCGGGTCCTCACCTCGAGTGCCGTCGTGGTCACCGGGCTTCTGGGCGCCGGCCTCCCGGCCCACGCTGAGCCGGCAGGTACCGGTTGGGACAACAATCCTGATGTGGTGGTCGGCGGTGGTTCCGATACCACCTACAACGTCATGCAGCGCCTCGAGACCCTCTACAACGGGGCACCTGGGTGCCTGGTGAGCACGGCCAATGATGCCAACAAGGGATTGTGCGCAGCTCCTACCGCCGTGACCCCCGACCAGGGCAACTTCGACCACGACCTGTTCGTCGGGGCTGCGCCCACCGGGTCGAGTGCCGGGGTCAACGCCCTATTGAGCACCGGTGCCGCCAACCGTCCGGCGATCGCCTATGCCCGTTCGTCGCGTGGTCCCAATGCCGGTGAAACCAACGAGCTGACATTCTGGGGTTACGCCCGCGACGCGATCGCCGTGGTGAGCTTCGGCTCCCGCGCCGGTATCTCGCTGACCCAGGCCCAGCTCGTGGGGATCTTCACCTGCAACCCGGCCTTCGACACCTGGGGTGAGGTGCTCGGCACCGCCGACACGAGCCCGGTCATCCCGTGGGACATGAACAGCGCGTCGGGGACACGATCGTCGTTCGTTTCGTTCCTCGGTGGCGTGACCTTCGGCTCATGCGTCCGCAAGCTGACGACCGGCACCGCTCCGTTCGAGAACGACGTCAAGCCGGTCCTCGCCGACGTAGGACCGGACACCGCCGCCGGCACCGCCGATGACGACGAGAACAACTACATCTGGTGGATGTCGTATGGAGCCTGGGTGACCTACCCGTACGTCAAGAACGCCGGCACTGGCCCGGGCAACGCCGGCCCCGTGGTCAATAGCAACCTCGTCAGTGTCGGTGGCACGTTGCCGTCGGCGGCCAACATCAACAGCGGTACCTACCCGATTGTCCGCACCGTCTACCACGTGACCAAGAACGTCGATGTCGACTGCGCGGGAGCCGCTGGCTCGACCTGTGGCACCGGTCCCGAGACCGTCGGGAGCGATACCGGAGTGGGTGGAGCGGTGCGTGAGTTCACCGAGTTCCTCTGTCGCCCAACGACCACTGCGGTCAATCCGATCACCGGTGTCAACTACCGCACCGAGGTGATCCGGGCCCTCAACGCCGAAGGCTTCCAGCAGATCCCGACTGCCTCGGGCCTGCGCACCGCCGGCTACGCCTGCCAGATCCAGACCTGATCGAGCTCCGACTCAGACCTATCCACTCTCTGTTCTAGAAGGGCTTTGCTCGCTATGCGTCTCTCTCGTCTTATTCCTTTCATCGCGCTCCTCGGAGGCAGTCTGGTCGGCTCACCACCAACCGCGACTGCTGCCGCGGGGGGCTCGGTCAGTCCGACGACTGCCACGGGGCCCGCCCCGGTGGTCACCGTCAACTGGTCGGGTCTTCCGGCGAACGACACCGTGTTCCTGCTCCAGTGCTGGCGCAATGACACCGCGGTTGAGTTCAACGCGCAGTTCGACTGCTCGCAGTCGACATATCAGAACTACTCGACCGGAGCCGCCGGTTCGGGTTCAAATGCTTTCACCCTGTTCGGCGGCAACGACCCGAACGGTGAGAACTGGGGCTGCGGACCGCTGGCCACGGCGGCGACCAAGGCCGGCGTCTGCTACGTCCGGCTCACGGTTGGTACTCCGTCGAACACCACCGACGACCAGTTCTTCGCCGTCGACTTCGGTGGTGGAGGAGGGGGGTCGACCGGTCTGATCTCGTTGGCGGCTCCGGCTCGGGTGTTGGATACCCGTACGGGTGGTCGCACGATTGATGCGTTGCATCAGGGTGTTGGTCAGCGTGCTGGTGGTTCGGTGTACGAGTTGCCGGTTGGTGGTCGTGCAGGGGTTCCTGCGGCGGCTTCTTCTGTGGTCTTGAATGTGACTGCGGTGGGTCCGGCTGGTGATGGGTATGTGACGGTGTTCCCGTGTGGGGCACCGTTGCCGGATGCGTCGAACTTGAACTATGTCACGGGTGATGTGGTGCCCAATGCGGTGCTGTCGAAGCTCGGGACGGGCGGCAAGGTGTGTTTGTTCACCTTTGCCAAGACCGACCTGTTGGTTGATGTGTCGGGCTACTTTGCCTGACAGCAGGTCGTGATGAAGCGGGTCGGTCCTCATGGACCGGCCCGCTTCGTGCGTTGTATGGGGTGCATCGGCGCCGCAGTCGATCCGAGGGTTCAAGTGCTCGCTGCTCTGGAGACATGTCGAGGACATCTGGCGGCCATCCACCGCGTGGACAATCCGACTATGGAACGTGTGATCGTCACCGGAGGCGGGGTGCCCGCCGAGATTCGTCGGATCAACCCGGCGGTGCGGGTTGAGGTGCTCGGCGGGTTGCGGTGCCGGCGCGACGACGCCCCCGCCATAGCCGAGGAAACGTGGGAGATGCTGTGAGCGAAACGGCAGGAGCAGCTGCGAACGGGTGGGATGACCGCTTGCCAATTCGACTGGTGTGCCTTGACATGGCGGGGACCACCGTCGACGACGGCGACGCCGTGATCCGCGCATTCCGCCAAGCCATGTTCGACTCCGGGTTCGAAGCGCACTCCGACGAACTCCGCCACGCAGAACGCATCGTGATCGAGACCATGGGGCAGTCGAAGATCACGGTTTTTCGCCGCATCTTCGATGGCGCGGAGTGGGCCGCTCAGTTCGCCAACACCCGGTTCGAGGTCGCCTACCGATCGATCATCGACTCGGGGGGCGTTCGCCCGATGGAACACGCCGAGGACCTCTTCGGCGAGCTGCGAGACCTTGGCGTGAAGGTGTGTTTGACGACGGGATTCTCGGCGGTGACGCGCCAAGCGATTGTCGACTCGCTGCGGTGGAACGATCGAATCGACCTGGCGTTATCACCCGACGACGTCGGGCGAGGCCGCCCATTCCCCGACATGATTTTGACGGCCGTTGTGCGACTCGGCATCGACGACGTACGCGAGGTCGCCGTGGCCGGAGACACCATCAGCGATCTGTTGAGCGGGAGTCGATCGGGTGCGCGGATTGTGGCCGGGGTGCTGACCGGAACTCATGGCCGCGAGACGTTGGCCAGCGCCCCTCACACTCACCTGCTCGATTCGATCGGGGGCTTGCTGACCGTCGTGAAAGCGACTTACCCTCAACGTTTCGCTGATCTTTCCTCGGTTGCAATCTCGGGCTTGTCGGGCGTTCATCGCCGTCCGGTGGACTCTGCGATATGACAGATGAACCCTTCAAGAAGCGTCGCACAGTGATCGCCGCGATCGTTATCGCCTCGGGGCTGCTCGCCGCCTGCGGCGGAGACGACACCGAGGACACGGCGACCGCCGCGCCGGCGGTGGCGGCCGCCTCGACCGCCGCCGTGGCAATCGACCCCGCGGTGCTCAAGACTCAGGCGTCGAACTTCCGGACCCTCGGGATGCCCGACGACTGGAACAACTTCGGGAAGTTCTTCGACGCGATGTGCACGTCGGCCGGGGCGGGCTGCGTCGGTACCGGAGTCGGCCCGAACCGCTTCGACACCGACATGAGCTCGGCTGAGGAGATCGCCGCCTTCAAGGCCGAGACCGAGGATCCGGCCGTTTGCGCCGACATCGGAATCGCCTTCGGCCAGGTGGCCGAGGCCGAGGGTGTCCTGCTCAACTACCTTCCTGCGGCGGCCGCTGTGCTGCCGGCGGCGTACAAAAGCGAGAAGGGTGGGTGGGTGGCGAGCGCCACCGGCGTCATCTCATTCGTGGTGAACACCGACGTCATCAAGAACGTTCCGGCCACGTGGGCCGATCTGAAGAAGCCCGAGTACAAGGGCAAGATCTCCATCTCGAACCCGGCGACGTCGGGCACTGGGCAGGCCATGGTCTTCTCGAGTGCCGCCGCGCTGGGCCAGGGCAAGATCGACCTTGACGGGGCGATGAAGTACTGGGAAGAGATGTACACGCTCGGTCAGATCAACGAGGCCGAGTACTCGAACGCCGGGCTGGAGAGGGGCGAGACCCCGATCACGATCCGCTACGACTACGTCGGGTTGATTGCCGCCAAGGGAATCAACGACAAGGCCGGACGCGACGTGATCTCGGTGACGATTCCCGACGACGGAGGGGTCTACGCCCCCTCGGCGACGATGTGCAACAAGGTCACCGATAGCCCGGAACTGGCCAAGGCCATTCTCGACTACACCCTCTCCGACGAGGGGCAATTGGTGTTCGCCGAGTACGGCGCCCGGCCGATTCGCTATGTGCTCGGCGACCTTGAGGTTCCTGCTGCGCTGAAGGCGAACTGGCTGGCCGATGCCGAGTACGCCAAAGTCATCTCCTACCCCGACAACGAATGGCCCAACCCGCCGGACGTGGCCGATCGGTGGGAGTCAGAGGTACTCGCCTGAGCATGGATGCTCTGGTGGACGACCTCGTCGCGGACCTGCCGCCCACGCCCCGGCGGTCCGCGACGTTGAAGTCACCCCGGTCGCCCAGCCGTCTCCCCCGCGGCTGGGCGCCGGTGGTGCCCTTCGTGCTCCTGGCCGGCGGTCTGTTGATCGCCGCTGGCGGGTGGCTCGTGCGGTTGTCTCTTGCGGGTGTCGGTGGCACCGGTTGGACCCTCCAGGCCTGGCGTGACATCGCCAAGCCGGGCCTCAATCGCCAGGCGATCCTCACCTCGATCCGACTGTCGGTCACCGTGGCAACCCTGTGCTGCCTAATCGGGACGCCAACCGCCTGGACGATCGCCCAACTGGGGCGCCGCCACCGGGGCTGGGCTGTCGCCATCATGAACCTGGCGTCGAACTTCGGCGGCGCCTCCTTAGCCGTGGCCTGGGTGAGCACGCTCGGGTCGGTTGGGTTCGTGCGGCTGCTCCTCGATGACTGGTTCGGCATCACGCTCGAACTCGACCTCTACGGGTACTGGGGTCTGGTACTCGTGTTCTGGTCGTTCGTTTGCCCGCTGTACGTACTGTTGGTCACGCCGGCCATGCACTCCGTCCGTCTCGACTGGTGGGAAGCGGCACAAACGATGGGCGCGTCTCGCCGGACGTTCTGGCGGCGGGTGGGCGGACCCGTCCTCGCCCCGTTCGTGCTTGGCGGCTGGGCATTGACGTTCGCGTGGACCATCGGCCAGTTCTCGGTCCCGATCGCCCTCGTCGGCACCGATTCGAAGAACCCCCTGATCACCTTGCGGATCGGGGCGTTCCTGGCGAGTTCGTCGGGCGGAAGCAACCGGTTCGAGCGGGCCGCGGCGATGTCGGTATTGCTGATTGTGCTGTCGGGCGGTGCGCTCCTCGTCTACCGGGTGGTGACCCGTCGTTCGATCGGACGCCTGGCCGGGGGAGGCACCGGCGTTCCCGCGGGTGGGACCGGTCGGACTGTGCGATGGCTGTCGATGGGCCCGATTCCGGTCGTCTTCGCCCTGCCGATTGTCGCCACCATCCTCTATTCGTTGGCGACCGTGTGGCGGAACCGCGCCTTTCCTGATGGATTCACCCTGCGATGGTGGCGCGAGACCCTGAGTGATCCTCGGCTCCTCGACGCCGCGGTGCGATCGGTGGTGCTCGCACTATTGACCGTCTTGGTGGTCAACCTCATCGTGTTGCCACCGTTGTATTGGTCGTACGTCCGCAATCCTCACCTGCGCACCCTGATGCAGGTTGCCGCGCTTTTGCCGTTCGCCCTGCCGTTCGTGGTGCTGGCGTACGGAGTGAAAAGCATCGTTGGGGTGACCCCCGGACTCGATCAGTTCGCCGCCAGTCGTCAACTGCTGCTCATCGGCCATGTCGCGCTCTCGTTCCCCTTCTACTTCTGGCCGGTCGATGCCGCGTTGCAAGCGGCCGATGTTCGGCGCCTGTATGAGGCGGCGACAACGTCGGGCGCTCGGTCGTGGGCCACGCTGACGCGGGTGGTGATTCCCAATATCCGCGCCGGGCTGGTG
>JANNNL010000212.1:0-3306 GCA_031398525.1 Actinomycetes bacterium
GGCGTACTTCTCGGGGCTGGATTGGACGACGAGTTCATGGAGCGTGCCGGCGAATTCGAACGGGGCGGCATAGCGCTCTGACACCGGCGAGCCGTGGTCGCTGCCGACGCTGGCACCGATCGAGGAGATCATCCTCATGAACAGAGCAAGCTCGGCCGATCCGACCGTACGACCGTCGATTTCAATGCTCGCGCTGCCTGCCATTCCTGCGCCGCGCCGCAACCGCGCGACGAGTTCGACCTCGCCGCCCGGCAGTTCGATGTCGGACTCGATGACCGTGTGGTCGTTGAAGGCGTTGTAATCGAGCACGAACCGCCCGTTCTGCACGAACATCGAGATACCCGAGTTCTGGGTCCCTGTGGCGAACAACACTCCTTCGTCACCTGATTCCAGCGTGACGCGTGCGGTGATGTCGACGTTGCGCCCACCGACCGCAGCCGAGGCCTGGCCGGGCATCGGCGACATCGGCGGGCGATAGACGTAGCGGCGGTTCTCGGGGTGCGGCGAACGATCACGGAACCGGGCCCCGAACAATTGCACGCCGCGGTCGTCGAGAGGGAACACGCCGTGGCGTTGCGCCTCGGCGTCCCATTGGGCGACGAGTTCGGCGAGCTTGTCGGGTAGTTCCGCCGCCAGGTCGTTGCACTCCGAGCGGTCGCTCGCGAGGTGGTAGAGCTCCCACGATTCGGTCGCGTAGTCAGCGCCCGACGTGTGTTTGAGTACCGCTTTCCACCCCTGGGCGATCAACGCCAGGCTGCCGCCGTTCTCGAAGTACTGCACGTTGTTGGTCGCCGGCGCGTCCGCGTCGGCGAGCACCGACGCGAACGAGTGGCCGGTGACGGGGAGTTGATCGAGACCCCGGCGGACCGCAGGCGGTTCGATCCCGGTGATGTCGTAGATCGTTGGGACGATGTCGGACACGAAGACGAACTGGTCGCGCATGGTTCCGCGTTGTTCAACGGCGATGCCGTTGGGCCAGTGGAACACCATCGGGACATGCACGCCGCCTTCGTGGGTGTTCTGTTTGTACCAGCGGTACGGGGTGTTGCCGGCCTGTGCCCAACCCCACGGGTAGTTGGTGTGGCTGTTCGGGCCACCGATGGTATCGATGCGCTGCACGGCCTCGTCGGGCATCTCGATGATGCCGTTGAAGAACTTCATCTCGTGCATCACCCCGAACGGCCCACCCTCCTGTGACGCACCGTTGTCGGTGTGTACCACCAGGATCGTGTTGTCGAGTTGACCGAGACGGCGCAGGCCGTCGACAAGCCGACCGATCTGCACATCGGTGTGATCCAAGAACGCAGCGAACGCTTCTTGCAGCCGAGCCGACAGACGGCGTTCGTTGTCGGACAGTTCGGCCCACGCCTTCACACCTGGGTTGCGTGGCGAGAGTTGGGTGTCGGGCGGGATGACGCCGAGTTCGATCTGCTTGCGATACCAACGCTCACGGATCACGTCCCAGCCCGTGTCGTAACGACCGCGGTACTTCGCCATGTACTCCGGCGGCGCCTGATGCGGCGCGTGAGTAGCGCCGAAGGCAAGGTAGGTGAAGAACGGACGGTCCGGCCGAACGCCTTTGGAGTCGGCGATCATCCGCAGTGCCTGATCGACGAGATCGCCGGACAGGTGATAGCCCCCATCGGGGGTGCCCGGAGTTTCGATCGGATGGTTGTCGGCGACCAGCTCGGGATAGAACTGGTCGGTCTCGCCGTCCATGAACCCGTAGAAGCGGTTGAAGCCGCGAGCGAGCGGCCATTGGTCGAACGGACCGGCGGCCGAGCATTGCTCCATCGGGGCTAGGTGCCATTTCCCGACGGCGAAGGTGGCGTAGCCGGCGTCGCCGAGCACCTCGGCAACGGTGGCCGCGTGGTTCGAGATGTGGCCCAACTGGTTCGGGAAGCCGGTGACGAAGTTCGAGACCGAGCGCATCCCGACCGCGTGGTTGGCTCGTCCGGTGAGCAACGCAGCCCGCGTCGGTGAGCAGAGCGGGGTGACGTGGAAGTTGGTGAACTGCAGGCCGTTGGCGGCGAGGGCGTCGATGTTCGGGGTATCGATGTCGGACCCGAAGCAGCCCATCTGGGCGAAGCCGGTGTCGTCGAGCAGCACGATGATCACGTTTGGCGCATCCTCGCCCGGGTGCGCGGGTACCTCGAACGCCGGCACCGAATCGGCCACGGTCCGACCTATGCGTCCTTTGAATTCGTTCACTGCGCCCTCGTCTTTCGACCGGTGATCCGGCACCGCCGAGCCAGGGGCCGATGGCGGTGTATTGTCAGCATAGATGTCACAACCTGGCTCAGTATCAGCGACGACTGGCTCAGTATCAGCGACGATCAGCATGGATGGACGCCATGCTCGGCGCGATCGCAACCGGGAGTTGGTGCTCCGCGCTGCCCGCGATCTCTTCCAGGCCGAGAACCTGGTGCCGAGCATCGATCTGATCGCCGAACGATGCGGCTTGTCGATCCGTTCACTGTATCGCTACTTCGCCGACGCCGAATCACTCATTGCGGCGGCAATCGAGCAGAGCATGACGGAAGGATTCGAGCGGGCACGAATCCCGCACTTCGGCACGGGGTCCTTCGAGGAACGACTGGACGCCTTCGTCGACGTCCGAGTGAGACTGTACGAATCGAGCGCAGCGGGGTATCGGGCGACCATGCACCACGCGCCGAACATCGCCCAACTCCACGACGCGCTGCAGCGAACTCGTCGATTCCTCCGTGATCAAACGAGGACGCAGTTCGATCCCGAACTCGAGACTCTCATTGGCGTGGAGCGACGCGTCGCGTTGATCACGTGCGATTGCATCAGCCAGTTCGATTCGTTGGAGCACCTGCGCAGATTCCATCGATGTTCGGTCGCCGACACGAAGATCGTGGTCGGACAGACCATCACAGCCGCCCTGCGGGGTGCGCTCGCCCGGTGAGATACTGTCATCACATGTGACATATGATTTCTGCGCGGCCTGCCTCTTCAGGTACGCCCGGCAGGCCACGAAGGAGTTTCATCGATGAGAACGTTGCGCACCCCAGACGAACGCTTCGTCGGGCTCGACGGCTACGACTTTGCGCCCCACTACGCCGAGATCGACGACCTGGACGGCGGCACCTTGCGCGTCCACCACATCGACGAGGGCCCTGCCGAGGCGGCCCCGGTATTGCTGATGCACGGCGAGCCGTCGTGGTCGTACCTGTACCGCAACATGATCGGCCTGCTCGTCGCGGCAGGGCACCGGGTGATCGCGCCCGACCTCGTCGGATTCGGACGATCGGACAAGCCGACCGAAACCACCGACTACAC
>JANNNL010000243.1:0-6171 GCA_031398525.1 Actinomycetes bacterium
AGCTGTTGACGATCGGATTGGTGATTGCCGCCATCGCCCGAGCGTTGTCGAGCACCCCGGCGCAGAACTGGTAGCCCAACTCGGTGAGCCCGAGGCCATGCTCGTCGGGGCCGCCGCCGGGGTTGGCCGCGAGTTCGAACAGGCTGCGCGAACCGTCAGCAGTCCACAGCGAGGTGTTCATGTGCAGACCATTGCCGGTCAGCTCCGCGAACGGCTTGGGCATGAAGGTGGCGGCCATGCCCATCTGGTGGGCGATGGTGTTGACCATGTAGCGGAAGAAGATCAGCCGGTCGGCGGTGACCATTGCCTCGGCAAACTTGAAGTTCTGTTCGAACTGGCCATTGGCGTCCTCGTGGTCGTTGGCGTAGTTCTCCCAGCCGAGCTGGTTCATGTACCGCGAGATCGTCGACAGGTAGTCGAACATGCGGGTGAGGCCCTTGGCGTCGTAGCACGGCACATCGAGGGTGTCGAGCGCATCGGCGACGACCAAATTGCCACTCTCATCTCGCCTGAGCAGGTGATACTCGGCTTCGACGCCGACCATCAGCTGCATGTCCCGCTCCTCGCGCAGCTTGCGAAGCGCGTTGCCAAGGATGACTCGAGGCGTGTATGGCCACGGCTTGCCCTCGACGTTGATGTCGCACATCACCACGGCGACGCCGTCGCGCCACGGCAGCTTGAAGTAGCTGTTGGCATCGGGTGCGGCGATCATGTCGGGCGAGGCCGGGCTCTGGCCCATCGGGCCGACGGCGAACCCGGCGAAGCCGGCACCCTCGCAGACCACGTCCATCGCCGAGGACGGCACCAGCTTGGCGCACTGGCGACCGTGCATGTCGACGAACATCGTCATGAAGAACTCAATGTCGTCCTCGGCGGCCTTGGCCTCGAGGATCTCTCGTGTCTCGCTCATCGCGAACCCCCACTCTGTGAACTGCCACGTTGCGTCTCACAACGCGTGTTTCCCCGCCGCGGACGATAGCAGAATGTTCGAAAGCCTGGTTTCACTGGAGTAGTCCGTCGTCTACCATGATGAAACTCGTACACCATGACCAAACTTGAAACCAGTGCACCAAGGGGGCGCCAGAGATGTGTGGAATCGTCGGAATTCATCTGCTTGACGATGAACTTCAGCCGCAGATGGGCCAACTTCTCGCGGCGATGCTCACTCAAATGACCGATCGTGGCCCCGATTCGGCGGGCGTCGCGGTCTATGGCGACACGGTGGCGGGCGACATGCGCAAATACTCGTGTCGCGCCTCGGGCCCGCTCGACTGGGAAGCGCTCGCCGCCTCGCTCGATGCCAAGCTCGCTCGCTACGGCGACGGGGTCGTGTTGATCGGCGCACCGGGGCTCGGCCCGCAGATCGAGGCCGCGGGAGTGCGCATCGTCTCGACTGGTCGCAGTGTCGAGGTGTTCAAGGAAACCGGGCTGCCGGGCACGGTTCTCGACCGCTTCCAGATCGCATCCCGCACCGGATACCAGGGCGTCGGCCACACCCGCCTGGCCACCGAATCGGCGATTACCACCGACGGCTCCCACCCGTTCTCGACCCACGACGATCTGTGCGTCGTCCACAACGGCAGCTTCTCGAACTACTTCAGCGTGAAGCGTGACCTCGAAGCGGCCGGCGAGGAGTTCCTCACTTGGAACGACACCGAGGTCGCCGCCCGCTTGCTCGGCTACGAGATGCACCATGGGCGTGACCTGGGCGATGCTCTGAAGGTCTTACAGAAGCAGCTCGACGGCTTCTATACGTTGCTCTGCGCGACCGAGAACCAATTCGCCATCGTCCGCGATCCGGTGTCGTGCAAGCCCGCGGTCGTTGCCGTCCACGAGCGCTATGTGGCGATGTCGTCGGAGTATCGAGCGCTCGAGGAACTCCCGGGTATCGATCAGGCAGAGGTGTTCGAACCAACCCCGAGCGAGATTTACGTGTGGACCCGATGAGCACCGCGACTGAGACCGTCCTCGACTGTGAGGAGCTGACCGTCCGCCAGATCAACGTCGAACTGCGGGCCCTTCCCGAGGGTTCCACGGTGCGGATCGTCCACCCCAAGGGCCGCCACAACCTGGCGGTTGGGTTGATGAAGCATCTCGACATCACCTTCGACGGTTCGGTCGGCCACTACATCGGCGGGTTGTGCGACGGCGTGGAGATCACCGTCAACGGGTTCTGCGGCTGGGCCGTCGGCGAGAACCTGATGAACGGCACAATCCGGGTCACCGGCAACGCCAGCGAACGCGCCGGGGCCACTGCCCACGGCGGCACGATCATTATCGAGGGCGATGCATCCACCCGGGCCGGTATCTCGCTGAAGGGCGGCCAAGTTGCCGTCGCCGGTGACGTCGGCGACTTCTCGATGTTCATGGCCCAGGCCGGGGTGCTGCTCGTTGGGGGTAGCGCCGGCGAGGCGCTCGGCGACTCGTTGTACGAGGCATTGATCTACGTCGCCGGCTCGATCAAGAGCCTCGGCAGCGACGCCCGTATCGAAGACCTTGGTCAAAACGATGTCGCCACGGTCACCGCCCTGTGCGCCACCGCGGGATTCACCCACATCGACCCGGCAAACGTCAAACGAGTCGCCTCTGCCAAATCGCTCTATAACTTCGATGCCCTGAAAGCCCAAAAGTACTGAGCTAGTGGCGGGTTCCTCGTCCGCTGGCGCTTCCTCGTCGCGCCGCTTGTGCCTCGTCGCTGGCGCTTCCCTCGGCACCGTGCCACACCCTTGGAGATTCAAAATGACCGATCCGACTCCCGTTCCTGCGCCCCGCTCGCGGCATCAGCCGCTGCGGGAGAGCTACACATTTCCCCCGTCGGTAATCGATCAGATCCATGGGATGGCCGAGGAGGGCCGCTACGAGATTCGGGGCTGGGGGGCCAAGCGCAAACTCCCTACCTTCGATGACCTGGTGTTCATCACCGCATCGGCCTCGCGCTACCCGATGGAGGGCTACCGCGAGGCCTGCAGCACGACCACGGTGTTGGGGTCGCGCTTCGCCTCCAAGCCATTGGAATTGAAGATTCCGATCACGATCGCCGGGATGAGCTTCGGCTCGCTGTCGGGCCACGCCAAGGAGTCGCTCGGTCGGGCGGCGACGGCCGTTGGCACCTCGACGACCACGGGTGATGGCGGCATGACCCCCGAGGAACGCCATGCCTCGAAGTACGTCGTCTACCAATGTCTACCCTCGCGCTACGGCTTCAATCCGGCCGATGTGCACAAGGCCGATGCGATCGAGATCGTCCTCGGCCAGGGCGCCAAGCCCGGTGGAGGCGGCATGCTCCTCGGTCAGAAGGTGTCGGAGCGGGTCGCCGGCATGCGCACGTTGCCGCCGGGCATCGACCAACGCTCGTCGTCGCGCCACCCCGACTGGACCGGCCCCGACGACCTGGTGATCAAGATCGAGGAGCTCCGCGAAGCAACCAACTGGGAGAAGCCGATCTACGTCAAGGTCGGCGCCACCCGCGTCGCCTACGACGTGAAGCTGGCCGTCGCTGCCGGTGCTGACTGTGTGGTCGTCGATGGTTTGCAAGGCGGCACCGGCGCCACCCAAGACGTGTTCATCGAGCACGCCGGTATCCCGACGCTCGCCGCGGTTCGGATGGCGTCGGATGCGTTGCGCGAGATCGGCAAGCACCACGAGGTGCAGCTCATCGTCTCGGGCGGCATCCGTACCGGGGCCGACGTTGCCAAGGCCTTGGCGCTCGGTGCCGACGCAGTGTCGATCGGGGTGGCCTCGCTGATTGGTCTTGGGTGCAACCGGCCTGCGTGGTTCAACGCTGCTTCGCAGGAGTGGGTCGACGCGTCAGCCGACTACGCCGCGCTGAACACCGAGGCCGGGTTCTGCCACCACTGCCACACCGGCCGTTGCCCGGTCGGCGTGACCACCCAAACCCCCGAGCTCGAAGCTCGTCTCGACTCCGAGGTCGGAGCGGCTTGGATGACCAACTACCTGCGGGGCCTGACGATGGAACTCACCACGTTGGCCCGCGCCTGCGGCAAGAGCGACGTCCACAACCTCGAGCCCGAAGACCTGGTCGCTCTGACCATCGAGGCCGCGGCGATGGCCCGCATTCCCCTCGCTGGCACCAACTGGATCCCGGGCTGGCCCGGGAGCTGACGCCCCACAATGGGATCGACTCCTATCCCGTAAACCCGTGCTCCTGGTGTTGGTCGGCTCCGATCTGGCGATGATGGAAGCGCTCAACACCCACGGGCGTGCCTTCTTCCAACGAGGTACCGAGATGGTGGTGCCGCCGCTCTCGCCATCCGAGACCGCCGCAATCGTCGGGGCCGCAAGCGCCGCTGTCGCGTTCGACGCCCATCTCATCACGGGCGGACTTCCTCTCATCTGTAACGAATGGGACCGATCGGTGCCGATGTGGGAATACCTCCAAGCCGCATTGCAGGAGCCGACGTCCGCGCTCATCGTCAGCGGGGAGCGCGTGCTCGCTGCCGAGTTCCCGACCGAGACCCAGGCCCGGGCTGTGCTCGGACAAATCGGACACGGCGAGGTCAGCTATTCCAAGATCGCCAGGGCGGCCGGTGGCATACAGGCCGCCGCGCTCAGCCGAGCACTCAATCTGCTCATCACCAAGCGAATGGTCGTCCGGGACACGCCGTTATCGACGGCCACCAGCAAGGAGGCCCGCTACAGCATCGCCGACCCATACCTTCGCTTCTGGCTGAAGTTCATCGGCCCTGGATTGGCCGAGATCGAGCGTGGTCGCGGCGATCGCGTCCTCGCCCGGCTCAACCGCGATTGGGTCACTTGGCGGGGAAAGGCGATCGAACCGGTCATTCGCGAGGCGCTGATGAGGATCTCGCCGATCGACGAGCTTCCGCTCACCGCGTCCGTTGGCGGATTCTGGACCCGGACGAACGTGCCCGAGATCGACATCATCGGGGCCGATCGCGCCCCCGTTGCCGACACAGTTGTGTACGCCGGAACCATCAAATGGCTCGAGAACGCGTCGATCGACCAAAGCGACCTCAACCAGCTGATCCACGATGTCATCAAGGTCCCAGGAGCGACCGCCGCCACCCCACTCGTCGCCGTCTCCCGATCCGGCGTCACCGCCCGCGGCGCGGTCAACCTTGGCCCGGATGATCTGCTCGCGGCATGGCCGACAGACTGATTCGTCCGCCCGGAGAAGCTGAGTGGCAGCAGCCTTGCACTAGCACGATCTGAATAGGCCAGCCCGGGCGAGCAGCATCTCGGCCAACTGGTTCGGTGCGGAGCCAACGTCATCGATCGCCTTCGACATCGCCGACCGTGCGTCATCGCAGATCAACGCAATGGCATCACCTGCGCAGTCGGAGTTCAGACCCCACACAATCGCCTCGTTGATCAGGTTGTTGCGGGTGACGGCGCGAACGTCGCGAACACCGTCGATGTACATGCCCGGAGTCGTGGTGAGCTGCGGGTATGCGATCGTCGAGAACACGTCGTAGAGCGGCGACAGCGTGACCGCGCCGTCGGCGTCGATGACGAACGACACGCCATTCGGGTCGCGCCGCCGATCGAACCGTTGCACCACGAGCACGTCGCGACCGCCGTAACGGTCCACCGAAGCAACTGCTGCTCGGACGCCGGCCAGCGCGGCAAATCGCAGGCAAACGGCCTCGTTGACGACCGAATCGGTCAGGCCTGGGATGGCCGGTTTCAGCAGATGAGTCGAGGCTACATCGGCCGTCGGCAGGGCCCATGAACCGTCGGACCGAGCCGTGAGAGCAGCTTCTCCTGGACCCCACCAAGTGATGCTCGGACGCTGTTGTCGACACCAAGCGGATGAACCCGCAAGTTGGCGATGGTCGCGCCGACGTCGGCATGCTCATCGACATGACCGGGCGCGCAGTCCAAGTCGATCCAGAATCGTCCGATCGAACTCGAACCTGATGCCGCCGCGAACCAGCTGGAGGTGGCCGAGCAGCTCCGAGCCTTTCCACACGCCGAGGTGCGTCATGCGCTGCTGATCGTGATCGTCAGACCCAAGGAGTCGGCCAAGGCAACGAGTCGCTCGACGTAGGCTGGGACGTCGCCCCGCTCAAGGTTCGACAGGTAGGTTCGATTGACGCCAACGAGGCGGGCCAGGTCGGCCTGGCTGATTCCTTGAAGCCTGCGGAACTCAGCCACTGCGGTGCCGAAGTCTTCAGGTCGTCGGATGTC
>JANNNL010000309.1:0-12520 GCA_031398525.1 Actinomycetes bacterium
CGATCGACAACGCGGGCTTGAACAACTGCTTGGTGCTGGTCACCCGTGAGGAGTGCATGTACGTGTACATGCACTCACTGGCCATCTCGTCGCCGTACTCCGGCTCCCACGGCGTGCCCGGCCCGGCGCAGTCGTCCGGCCCGCTCCCCCACTCCCCGTCGCCCGGCTCGTAGACCAGTTTCGTCGGGGTCGCCGTCACCGTGACCCACCGCCAGCCTCGCGGGGTCGCAACCGAGGCAGTGACCACAATCGGCTCCCACGGCGTCGTCGTCCAGTACCACGTCCCCAACTTCACGTAGGTGAAACCCTTCCCCGGCGCCGCCTCGAACACCGGCTTCGGAGCGATCTCGGCCGCCTTCGACCGAGCAAGCTCGCCCAACCCGCCCGGCGCTCCGTCCGCCGGCATCGTAGGGATCCATACCCAGGTCCCGAAGCGTCCGGGAACATCAGGAGCCAACGGCGACCCCGGACACGACTTGAAGAACAGCAACCATTTGTAGTCGCCGTCGGTTTTGGACGTCTTGCGAGGCGGTGCCCCCGGATCGACCAGCGCCGACGACCACTGCAAGTACGTGCACCTTGTTGGCGACCCCCGCCACCCACCACCGGTCGTCCAAACCTCAGCCCAAACCTCGCCCGTCGCCGGATCGACGCCCCCGACGCCGCCTCCAGCGTCCTTGCCTGTGCCGAATGCCGTCTTCGGCGGGGGCCATACGAAGAACACGACGGCCACTACGAGGGCGGCTACGCGGCGGGGCATGACGCCTCCCGTGGCCACGAAGCAAGCCGGTTGAATTCGAGCAGCAACTGCTCACCCGGCGCACCCTGATACGTCGTCTCGACTCTGAACGCAATGACTCGATCGTCAAGCACCACATCGTCATCGTGCTGCGGTGTCTCGTTGACCTCACGGATCCAGTTGTAGTCGACATCGCACAACGTCACCTTGACCAGATCTGGGGCCAGTACCAGAACACTCTCCACCGAGTACGCCGTTCCGATTCGAGGTTCGAGATACTTCCCTGCCGCCACCCACTCTCGGGCGGTGTCCTCGATGCTCACCGCAAACGGGCTGTCGGCTACTGCAAAGCCCGCAGGCTCGCACGTGGCAGGCTCATAGGAGCAGACGTTCCATCCGGCGAAGAGTGGGTCCAGGACGGCGCGAATCTCTAGCTCGGTGGGAGGGCCGGCAGGAACCGTCGTCGCCGGTTGGGCCGGGGCCGGAGCTGGGAGTGTGGTGGGCGGCTCGGGCGTCGTGATTGGTTCCGTCGACGCGATCGCCGGGGTCGCGACCGGAGTGTCGGGCACGGTCGTGGGTGCCGACGCGGTCGACGGAAGCGGGTCGGAGAGGAAGTCTGATTCGCTGCCGGCGCAGGCCGGGAGACCGCCGACGGCTAGCACGAGTACGAGGGGTGCAAGACGCACGAGGTGTACCACCTTGTCATTCACATTGAGTCCAACGCGAGCCAGGATGGCCGCGCCGGAACCGATGTGTGCGAGAGATGCAACGAACCGGCAATTTGCCCTACCCGGCGGGTCAAGATTTCTTCAGATCAACCGATCTGTGCGGTAAAGTGCCAGCACAGCGTCCGTTTCCAGATTGAAGGAGCGACCGCCACCGAGGCCGCGATCAGCCGACGGCGAGCTGTTCCTCGGTGATCACCTCGTCGATGATGCGGTAAGTGCGTACCTCGGGGGCCTCCCGCTTCAGGCCGACGATCACCCAGCGAAACCACGGGCCGAGCGCAGTGGCCACAGTGACGTCGGTAGGCGAAGGGTAGGGCTCGGTGTGGGTGTGGCTATGGACGATGCCGATCAGTTCGAGACCCAGGGCTTCGGCGTCGTCCTCGGCGCGCTGGTAGTCCATCGGATGAACCTCGAAGACGCGGCCCGAACGAGTGGTGTTGCGACAGGGGTAGAACACCGGGGCCGACCCGGTCGTGGCGTTGCCGGCGAGCAGTCCGCACATCTCCTCGGGATAGCAGTCGTAGGCGTGGGTGACCATCCGGGCGAAGGCATCGTGGGAAACGCTCAGCATCACTCGCGACGCTATCGGTAGGATCAAATCTCGCTATGCCCGCACCCGGAACCAAGCTCGTCGCCAGCAATCGGCGAGCTCGACATGAGTACGCCATCCTCGACGAGGTCGAGGCGGGCATCATGTTGCGCGGCAGCGAGGTGAAGAGCCTGCGTGAGGGCCATGTGCAGATCAACGAGGCCTTTGCCCGGGTTGTCGGCAACGAGATGTGGCTGATCGGCATGACCATCCCGCAGTACGTCAATGCCCACGGTTTCGGGGCCCACGTCAGCGAGCGGCAGCGCAAACTGCTGCTGCATCGCGCCGAGATCGACAAGCTTGGGGCGCGGATGGGGCAGGAACACCTCACGCTCATCCCGCTCAGCCTCTACTTCCTCGACGGCCGCGTGAAGGTTGAGCTCGGGCTCGGCAAAGGCCGCACCAAGAGCGACAAACGCCAAGCGATGGCGTCGCGCGATGCCGACCTGGAAATCCGCAAGGCGCTCGGCCGCAGCCGCAAGGGCATGGACTGAGACCCCGCTTACGCTGGTCCACAGCACTCTGGGTGACATTTCGACGGACTCCAAAATGACATGCAGCGGGGGTCGAACCGTCATCAGGACGTCACCGGCGCGTTGGTTAAGCCTTGCAAGCTGAGCGAGTAGTCTCACCTTCAACGGGCGCCATCCGGCGAGACCGCGGCGGTGGCCCGACTTCACGATTACGCGTGCAACGAGGAGATACCGATGCGTACAAGTCGAACCTCAACCGCTTTCGGAGCGGCCGCTACAATGATTGTTTCCCTGGTCGCGGCGACAACGGCCTCGGCGGGAAGCGACCCGAAACCGCCGATCATCCAACGTGGTTCAACGGTCGAGGTTCAGGTTCTCGCCCTCAACGATTTCCACGGCAACTTGGAACCGCCGAGCGGGTCGGGCGGACGGGTGGGCACCGTCAACGCAGGTGGAGCCGAGTACTTGGCGACCCATGTCAAAGCTCTGGAGCAGACCAACGCCAACTCGATCGTGGTGTCGGCCGGTGACTTGATCGGGGCCAGCCCGTTGTTGTCGGGGCTGTTCCACGACGAGCCCACCATCGAGGCGATGAACGAGATCGGGCTCGATCTCAATGCGGTGGGCAATCACGAGTTCGACGAAGGCACGCAAGAGCTATTACGCATGCAGGACGGCGGCTGCCATCCGGTCGATGGCTGCCTCGACGGCGACGGGTTCGCTGGCGCGAATTTCGAGTTCCTCGCCGCCAACGTGGTGAATCAGAGCACCGGTCAGACGCTGTTCGCGCCGTACTCGATCCAGAACTTCACCGGGGCCAAGGTGGCCTTCATCGGTATGACTCTCGAGGGCACGCCGACGATCGTCAGCCCGTCGGGCGTCGCCGGGTTCGATTTCCTCGATGAGGCCGACACCGTCAATGCGTTGGTGCCCGAGCTCACACGTCGAGGCGTCGAGGCGATCGTTGTGCTGATCCACGAGGGTGGGACACCGACGTCGTTGAACATCAACGGATGCAACGGCGTCAGTGGACCGATCGTCGACATTGTCAACCGATTTGACGATGAGGTCGACCTCGTGATCTCGGGGCACACCCATCAGCCGTACTCCTGCGTCATCGACGGCAAGCCGGTGACCAGCGCCTTTTCCTTCGGTCGTGTGGTCACCGACATCGACATGAACGTCGACCGAGCCAAGAAGGACGTCACATCGATCTCGATCAACAACAAGATCGTCACTCGCAATGTGCCGGCCAACCCGGCGATCACCAGCCTCATTGCTCGCTACGCCGCGGTCGCTGCCCCCATTGCCAACCGGGTGATCGGCACGATTACCCAGGATCTCTTGAGGGTCAACGACGCGTCGCGCGAGCAAGCGTTGGGCAACGTCATTGCCGATGCACAGTTGGCGGCGACCGCCGGAGCCGGGGTTGGCCTAGCGACGATGGCGTTCATGAACCCCGGTGGCGTGCGCGCCGACCTCACGTTCGCTAGCAGTCCAGTTGGTGAGGGCGACGGGGTGGTGACCTATGGAGAGGCGTTCACGGTGCAACCGTTCGGTAACTCGTTGGTCACGATGACGCTCACCGGCGCCCAGGTTGAAGCGATGCTCGAACAGCAGTTCTGCGGCACGAACGACACCGTGTTCCGGGTCTTGTTACCGTCGGCCGGCGTCCATTACACCTGGGATCAGTCGGTGGCGGCCGCGGCCGATCCCGGCTGCACCCTCGACGCGGTCTCGGGCATCACGATCAACGGTGTTCCGTTGGCGGCGGGCAGTTCGTACCGGGTGACCGTGAACATCTTCCTCGCCGACGGCGGCGATGGATTCACCACCCTTATCGGCGGCACGAACCGCCTCGGCGGTGCCGTCGACACCGATGCGTTTGAGGCGTACTTCAACGCCGTCGGCTCGGTGTCACCACCGGCACTCGACCGAATCGACGTCGTGCCCTAGCCAGCACCCGTCCGTAACCACAGCGACAGGACCCAGAACTAAGAGCCAATCGGCTGACTCGACCTCGCGGTCGGGGTGGAAGTCCACCTCGACCGCGTACTGGGCGGTGCCTCATTGAGCGCCGATTGCCGGGGAACCGGATTACGCCCACACGATGCCGGGAAGCACCGGCCGAACACGAGGAGATGCGGAATGAACAGTTCGAGGATCAGGTTCGTGGGCCGTCACGGCGGTGCCCGACGGTGGCGACGGTGGGGGGCGGCGGTCGCCGTGCTCGCCACCACGCCGTTGACCGTGCTCGCCCCGGTCGCGACCCCGGTGGCCTTCGCGGCGACCGGTGATGTGTTCTTCTCGGAATACATCGAGGGCAGCAGCAACAACAAGGCGCTCGAGATCTACAACGGCACCGGCGCGGCCGTCAACCTGGCCACCGGTGGGTACAACGTCCAGATGTTCTTCAACGGTTCGCCAACGGCCACCCTGACGGTCAATCTCACGGGGACAGTCGCCGACGGCGACGTCTACGTGGTCGCCCAGGCGTTGTCGAACGCGACGATCCTCGCTCAGGCCGACCAGACGAACGGTTCAGGATGGTTCAACGGCAACGACGCCGTCGTGCTGCGCAAAGGAACCGTCGTGCTCGACGTGATCGGCCAGGTCGGGGTCAACCCGGGCACGGAATGGGGAACCGGCCTGCTCAGCACGGCCGACAACACCCTCCAGCGGCTCGCCACGATCTGCCAGGGTGACATCGTCGGTTCGAACGCGTTCGATCCGGCGACGGAGTGGGCGGGCTTTGCCAACGACACCTTCACCGGGCTCGGTGCCCACACATCGAACTGCTCCGAGACTGCACCCGCGGTGCAATCGGCCACACCGGCCAACGGTGCCACCGCGGTGGCCCGAAACGCCGACGTATCGGTGACCTTCAACGAACCGGTGAATGTCGCCGGGACCTGGTTCACCGTGTCGTGCGCCACCAGCGGAGTTCATACCGCCGTGGGCAGTGGCGGTCCAACGACGTTCATCCTCAATCCCGACGTCGACTTCGCGGCGAGCGAGCTCTGCACCGTCACCGTGGTCGCGGCGAACGTCACCGATCAGGACGCCGCCGATCCGCCCGATGCGATGGCTGCGGACGTTGCGTTCAGCTTTACGACGACTGACACCCAGGTGTGCGGTGACCCGGCAACGGCGATCCACACCATTCAAGGCTCCGGCAACACCTCGCCGATGAATGGCGCGACCAATGTGGTGATCGAGGGTGTCGTCGTCGGTGACTACCAGGGCACGGGCCAATTCGGCGGCTACTTCGTGCAAGAGGACGACGCCGACGCTGACGCCGACCCGCTGACGTCCGAAGGCATTTTCGTGTTCAACACCAGCTTGGCGGTCTCAGTCGGCGACCGCGTGCGAGTGCGCGGCAACGTCACCGAGTTCACGACCGGCGGGGTGACGTTGACGGAACTCGTCAGCGTGAACCTGCTGGTCACCTGTCAGGCCGGCGGGGCAAGCGTGACCACGACCCCCGTGCAACTCCCTGTCGCGGCGGTCAGCACCTGGGAGCGGTACGAAGGTATGCGGATTTCGTTGTCCCAGCAGATGACGGTGACCGAGACGTTCACACTGGCCCGCTTCGGCGAAGTCAGCCTGTCGGTGAACGGTCGCCTGTTCAACCCGACGAACATCACTACCCCCGGCGCCGCCGCAATCGCCCAACAGGATCTCAACAACCGCAGCCGCATCGTGCTCGATGATGGCAACGGCCAGCAGAACATCGACCCGACCCTCATCCCGGCCGGCGGTCTCAGCGCCAGTAACACGCTGCGGTCGGGGTATACCACCTCCTCGGCGGGTGGGGTGCTCGATCAGCGCTTCGGCCTCTACCGCCTGCAGCCCGTCGCCGCGATCTCGTTCAGTGCCGACAACCCTCGCCCGACAGCCCCGGACGGGGTGGGTGGGACGATCAAAGTGGCATCGATGAACGTGCTCAACTATTTCAACGGCAACGGAGTTGGCGGCGGGTTCCCGACCGCCCGCGGAGCCGAAACCGTCGTCGAGTTCGACCGGCAGGAGGCCAAGATCGTCGCCGCGCTGGCCGCCATGGACGCCGACGTCATCGGCCTGATGGAGATCGAGAATGACGCCGGGGCCAACAGTGCCGTCGCCGAACTCACCGCGGCACTCAACGCGGCGGTCGGTGCAGGCACGTATAGCTATATCGACACCGGCGTCATCGGTGGCGACCAGATTCGCGTGGCACTGCTCTATCGACCCGCTGCGGTCACGCCGGTTGGGGCGTTCGATACGCTGACCTCGGCCGACGATCCGCTGTTCATCGACACACTGAACCGGCCCGCCCTCGCCCAGACATTCAGTCAGAACGCCAATGCGCAGCGGTTCACCGTGGTCGTCAACCACTTGAAGTCGAAGGGATCCGATTGCAACGCAGTCGGCGACCCCGATGCCGGCGACGGTCAGGGCAACTGCAATGTGACCCGCACCAACGCGGCGATCGCGCTGGCGAACTGGCTTGAAACCGACCCGACCGGCAGCGGAGACCCTGACTTCCTGATCATCGGCGACTTGAACTCCTACGCCAAGGAAGACCCGATCACGGCGCTCGAGGCCGACGGCTACACGAACCTGATCGCGGACTACGTCGGGCCGTCGGCATACTCGTTCGTGTTCGACGGCCAGTCCGGCTACCTCGACCATGCGCTGGCCAATTCGGCCCTCGCGCCGCAGGTGACCGGGGTGACGGAGTGGCATATCAACGCCGACGAACCGATCGCGCTCGACTACAACACCAATTTCAAGTCGCCGAATCACGTCAACACCCTGTATGCACCCGATGCCTTCCGATCGTCGGATCACGATCCGGTGATCGTCGGGCTCTGCCAGGCCCCGACGTTGTCGATGAGCGTCACCCCCAACGAGCTACGACCGCCGAACCACAAGTACCGGACGGTCGTGGCCACTCCAACGGCGTCGGGCGACGTGACCGGCATCGATTTGCTGTCGGTTGTGTCGAACGAGCCCGACAATGGGCTCGACGATGGTGACACGGCCGACGACATCGTGATCGTCGACGATCTCACGGTGAAACTGCGAGCCGAACGCTCGGGGAACGGCACCGGACGCACATACACATTGACCTGGCAGGCCACCAACAGTTGCGGCGCAACCGCCGTAGCCACGGCCACTGTCGAGGTTCCCAAGGGCTGACCCACAAAGCAACCGCCCAGGGAGGGAGTGCGACCAAACCCAGCCGGAATGGGGCCGGGTACTGTTCGCCGAATGGGACATCCGCTGAGATTTCAGGTGCTCGTATTGCCCAACGTGCCGTGGGTGCAATACCGGGACCGGTTCATCCACCTGGAACAACTCGGTTTCGAGGTGGCGGCCGCCGCCGACCATCTCTGCGACTGGACCAACCCGCCCGGGCCGTGGCTCGAAGCGTGGACCGGGCTGGCCGCGATCGCCGAGCGGACCTCGACGATTCGGTTGACCACGTGTGTCACCCAGATTCCGTTGCGGAATCCGGCGATGCTCGCGCATCAGGCCGTCACGGTCGACCACATCTCGGGTGGCCGGTTGGAGATCGGGCTTGGGACCGGACTCGTCGTCGACCCGTCGTACGCGATGGCCGGATTGCCGAATTGGGAGCCCAAGGAGCGAGTCGCCCGGTTCGGTGAATACGTGGCACTGGTCTGCTCGCTGCTGGCGGGCGGCGTGACCGATTTCGACGGCGCGTACTACCAGGCCGCGGGTGCGGTGATGAACCCGGGTTCGGTGCAACAGCCCCGGCTTCCCGTGATGGTCGCTGCGCTCGGTCCAGCGATGATGCGCCACGCGGTGCAACATGCCGACATCTGGAACAGCCTGAGCTTCGAACCCGACTTCGACGCCCAACTCGCCCAGACCGCAGGGCGAATCGCACGGATCGACGAGTTGTGCGTGGCGGTCGGCCGTGACCCGTCGACGTTGCGCCGGTCGTACACCATGTTCGACGCCACGGCGCGGGCGTCGGGCGGGCGGATTGCCTACTACGAATCCGAAGCGGCCTTCGAGCGGATGGTGGGCCGGGTCATCGATCTCGGCGTCGACGAAGTGTCGCTCTACTACCCGATCATCGAGGAGCAGATGCCGATGTTCGAGCGCATCGCCCGCACGGTGCTGCCCGAGCTACGTCGCAGGTCGGTCGGCTCGTGACCACGCCGACCCACGAGAATTCATCGCCTCGATCCGGGCGGATCGTGCGCGGGTGTCGCACATCGCCCGCACGATCTGCGAATCCCTCATCTGCGGTGGCGGCTCCACGACGCGGTCGCTCACCTCGCCGGGGATCACCGGTGGGCGTACGACATCGTCAGCCGCCGTTCTGCCAAGGGGACCAGCCTGCGCAAGGCCCCGTTTCGGGGTGACGAGTTATGCGACTACTCCTACATCATATCCGAGCAGATGATCGACGCATTGGCCAATGCCGAACTCGATGCGGTCTGCCCGAGTTTCGCCCAGGGAGCCACGGGTTCGATCCGGTTCTGGCCGCGGCACCAAGCCCACGAAGCCGCGATCCATCGGTGGGACGCCGAGTCGGTGACCAGCTCCCACGCTCCCTTCTCGGCGGAGATGGCGCTCGACGGAATCGACGAACTGTTCGAGGTATATACCGCCCGCTATGGCGACCAACGGCTGACCCAATCGATCGTGCTCGGGTGCCCCGACTTCGCCACGAGCTGGCGGGTTGACCCTGCCGACCGACCCGGCTTCGTCGCGATCACCAGCTCGACCCGTTCATCCACCGCCCCCGATCTCACGGCCGCCCCCGAGGCGCTCCTCGCCCTGTGGCATCGTCTGCCTGCCGACGACCCCCTCGCTGACCTACTCCCGGCACCGGCAACGGCGACGCGGCCCGGGCGTTCGTCGGTGGGCCAGTGGTTGCCTGACTGCCCCTCGGCCAAACAAGTATTGCAGTACTGATATAGTTGTTGCATGGAGTTGGTCGACGGATTCACGGTGCAAGCCGCCGCGGTCGCGCTCAACGTCAGCCGCGCCCGAGTGCAGGCAATGATCTCGACGGGCGAGCTGATCGCCGAGCGAGTCGGTCGGCAGTGGATCATTCCCCGCCACGCCGTCTTCGCCTACGCGAAGAATCCTCGGCTCACCGGTCGGCCGTTTGCCGAAGCATCTGCTTGGCATCTGATCGCCGACCTCAACCGTGGGCTCGTCCCCCTCGACTGGCTCGATTCCAATCGACAGAAGTTGACCCGCCGGTCGGACTCGCTGGTCGGCCGAGCCCTCCCCGAACTCATCGATCGCCTACTGCGAAATCGTCCGTCGTCGTTCGTGCTCGGCGGAGCGTTCGCCGCCGCGCTCCATGGAGCCGCGACCCGACCGATGACGCCGCCGATCGATGTCTATGTCGCCGAACCCGATCTCAGCGAGCTTGCCGACTCCATAGAGTTCGTCGAGCTGACCGCCACCCCGAACGCAACCCTGCACGTGATCTCGGCCGCCAGTTGGGAACTCGCCCACTTCGAGTCTGGGACGACCGACTTGGTCACTGCCTGGCTCGATCTCATCGAGGCCGGCGACCGCAGCTCCGACGAAGCCTGGCGAGCCCTGCTCGGGCGACAACAATGACACCCGAGCAACCAACGCCCAGCGTCCGGCTGAATGACGACGGGCCATTGCCCGCCAAGCAGACGGCCGTCCTCCGTGCGCTGTCGCAGCTCTCTCAGCACGTCCCCGCAAACCGGTGGTGCCTGATCGGAGGCCTGATGGTCGAGGTGCTTCTTCGACTCAATGGAGTCCGCATGCTGCGACCCACAGACGACGGCGACATCGTGGGCGATGTCGTCGCGGATCGATCAGTGCTGCGCTCATTGGCGACTGGGCTCTCGGCAATCGGCTTCGAGCCATACGAGGCCGGCTGGGAGCACGACCCAATAGCGCGGTTCAGGAGTAGCGATCACGGCGTGTTCATCGACGTGTTGGCACCTGCCAACACCGGGCGACTCCGAAATCGGCTACCACCTGTCCCTGGCCGCGATCCACTTGAGGCACCAGGTTCGGACTTCGCGCTCGCAACTGCGGCTTTGGTCGAAATCACGTACACCGACCACGATCCCCTGTGTATTCGGGTCCCGAGCCTCGCCGGTGCGATCTACATGAAGGCTTCGGCGTTCAAGAACCTGTCCCCACGGACCAACCCACACAAACATCTTCAGGACTCCGCACAACTCCTGTCCGTCGCCGCCGAGGATCAACTTGTCGGCCATGGCCCAGCGATGCTGAAGCGGCTCAGGTGGCTCGACTCGGAGTTGAGCGATGCGAATTCTGTGGGATGGGAATACGTACCGCTCACGGGTAGGAACGACGCCATCCGCCGACTTGCCCGTGTCGTTCGATCCGCCACCGACGTGGCGAATCTGGGGTAGCCGCTCGTAGGCCTCGATATCTGCACGACGGGCGGAAGGTGGGTCCGGTAGGGTGGGGCCACTACCCAACAAACGGGGCTGACAGGTTTCGACGTCAGTGTCGCTGGACGGTCGTGCGACTCGAGTTGCTCAGACTCGCTAAACGGGGCAAAACAAAGAATTGCCAACGAGCAGTTCGCTCTCGCCGCCTGATCCAATCAGGTTGTGAAGAGACATCGTGACCAGAAATGGCGCACGGGGCCAATCCATCGCAGCCCGGCAACAGAAGCGAAGGGTGACAGCGGAAAAGACTGCTGGCGTCGGGGAAGACCGATGACAGGCCGGAAAGACGACTCGCTGACCATCGGGTAAACCGAAGGTCATTCGACCCGCCGATGAGGTTGCGTTAGCCTCGAAGTCGGGAATAGTCGTATCGCGGGCGCTCATCGCCTGATGGACGGGGGTTCGATTCCCCCCAGCTCCACAACACATAAGTCCAGCTCAGTGGCACTTTTGGTGTCGCTCAGGTGGTCGGCTTCTACCGGTATTCTACCCTGACTCGCCAGTCAGCGGGCTGGACATCGTGGGCTGGACATCGTGTGTGACATCGTGTGTCATTCTGGAACTTTGACAGTTCCGGATCATGCTTTCCCCTGTGACTCCGGTAGGAGTGCGACAGTTTTGACGTGGAGCGGAGCCAATGAGGGCGTGACCACTGCCGGTGAGACTGGGTCGACGCTGCCTAACCGAAGTCTGGGCGCAGGCTTCCTCCCCGCTGGCGCGCGTCGATTAGGTTGTGACGTCACCAAAGACGAATGGAGTGGGCAACTATGCCTCTGGAGATTGAAGATCAACTCGATCCGACTGGCGAGAACGAGGCTGATCTCATCGAGTCGGCTACACAGACCATTCGAACCGCGTTCGTCACGGGTAGCGACTGGACGACGGAGACACTTCTATCGCAGATGCGGCGAGGCAACATCGACGTCAATCCTCGATTTCAGCGTCGAGAGGTCTGGACACCTGATCGAAAGAGTCGATTTATCGAGTCAATCCTCCTGAACCTCCCAATTCCACAGATCGTTCTCGCAGAAAAGCCGGGCGCTACGAATCAATACATTGTTCTGGATGGAAAGCAACGATTGCTGACGATTAGACAATACTGTGCAAACCCTGCCTCCCATCCCGAGGACGCGCCATTCGACAGGCTGAAATTACGATCACTTGAGGTGATGTCCGAGCTCAACAGAACCTCATATGAGGACTTACACCGTTCACAAGATTCTTCCCATCTCGACGCGTTCGACAACCACACTATTCGGACGGTAGTGGTACGAAACTGGCCCGATCAGAACTTTCTATATCGGGTCTTTTTGCGCCTCAACACCGGAAGCGTTCCTCTGTCGCCGCAGGAACTCCGTCAGGCACTACTTCCTGGACCCTACACCGAGTTCGCCGATGAGTTTGCGGCCGGAAGTGATCTCTTGCACAAGGCAATCGGCATCGATGGGCCGGACTTCCGGATGCGAGACACAGAGGTCTTCGTAAGGTTCGCAGCTTTTCAAAGGTTTGCTGACGGCTATCGCGGCGATCTTAAGCGATTTCTTGACGAC
>JANNNL010000341.1:0-7401 GCA_031398525.1 Actinomycetes bacterium
TGACCCAATCGAGCAGTGGTGGCGTTGGTATCGCCAGGCGGAGCAGGCGGGGGCCACAGAACCCAACGCGATGACGATCGCCACGGTCGACGCCGACGGTATTCCTGATGCCCGGATCGTGCTCGCTCGCGGCGCGGATGAGCGCGGGATTACCTTCTTCACCAACTATCAGTCGGCCAAGAGCAACCAAATTGCTGCGAACTCCGGTGGAGTGGCGGTGTTCGGTTGGCTCCAGATACATCGCCAGGTGCGTGTCCGCGGCATCATCGAGCGGGTTGCTGCCGCCGAGTCCGACGAATACTTCGCGACTCGCCCCCGCGACAGTCAGATCGGTGCGTGGGCGTCGCCTCAGTCATCGGTGTTACGCGATCGAGCTGAACTCGAAAGGCTGGTCGCCGGAGTTGAGGAGCGATTCGCCCACGACATTGTCACCCGACCCGAGGGATGGGGCGGCTGGCGACTCCGGCACACAACGGTAGAGTTCTGGCAGGGCCGCCCTAGCCGTCTCCACGACCGACTCCGCTATCGGCGAGATGACACCGGTTGGATCATCGAGCGCCTCGCCCCGTAGCCGTCTTAGCGACGTGTTGCTTGTGGCGCCTGATTGGACTGTCGCCGAACGCAGACGACCAGAACGCCAATCCCGGCAACCACCAGGCCGCCCGCTGCGCGTAGGGTCTGGTTGACTGATCGCCCCGTCGTCGGAAGCGGGGACTTCCCGGCGGATCCGGCGGCTGTCGTCGTCGTGGCGACGGGAGCGCTCGCCCGAATCGTCTGGATGCTTGTCGCCGACCGGCCGCTCGACTGTCCGGCGGCCGTGATGGTCACCGCACCGGCTTCGAAGGACGCCGTGAATAAGACGGTCGCGCAACCGTCAGCACCGGTGACCGTCGTGACCACGACCTGGCCTACGACACTCAGCACGATTGTTTCCCCGGGATCAAATCCGCACAATGTGGCGACGACTACCTTGCCTGGAGCGACGGTAGGCGGAGCGAGGCTCAGGGTGCTTTCGATGGGGGGTAGGCCGCCGTGGTGAACGTGATCGCCAACAGCGCCAGTATCCACTTCGCAAACTTCACGGTGGTCCGCCTTCGCCCTGAAGGGCCGCATTCCGCAACCGAGCAGCCACTGAGCAGACGTCAGGCTGAGCCGGCGATGACGCAGCACCCGCCCGTTTCAGCGAACTAGGGCGTTTGGACCGGTAGTCCTCACGAGCATCACGGTGAACTGCTAACCCCGACGGAACTGCCGACGTCGATAACCTACGGCCGTCAGCCCAAGGCCGAGGGCGACAAATCCAAGTGCGACGCGCGCTGGCGTTGAGACGTTCGAGCCAGAGACCGGCAGTCCACGCGACGAGTTGGTGGTGGTCGTCGCACCGGTGGTCGGCACCGCAGGATCAACGGCACAGGTGGTGAGATCGACGGCCGAACTGGCGACGGACCCACTCGTCTGGCCGGTCGCAACCAGGGTGTAGCTTCCTGCGACGTTGGGGACACCAATCGTCAACGTGCCCGAGCCGTCAGCCCCGGCGATCAACGACGTATTGACGTTGCCCAACGAGATCAGCACAGCCTCGCCCGGGGTGAACCCGGAAACGACGATATCGAGTGAACCGCAGGTTGTAGCTACACCGCCGATCACACCCACAGTGGCCTTCGCCGGAGGGTAGGCCCCCATGGTGAAGACAAGAGCGATGACTCCGACAAGGAGAGTTCTGAACATCCGCACGATTTCGCACCTTTCCGCCGCGACGCGATACCACGTAAACGGCACGCCACGGCTCAAGCTACTACTTCTAGTGAACAATCGCTGTGCGTCAAATGACTCACCGCAGAATCTTGACAATTCGGGTTGAAGTTTACGGAAGGCGCGAGGACAATTGCTTTGGGTGAAATAGATACCCTACGTGGTCAATGTTTATACGAGGCGGGCGGAGGAGGGGGAGGCGGCGGGGGCCTCGTTGGAGGTGGAGGGGGAGGGGCAGCGGAAGTCGGAGTGAGTGGTGTGGGTGCCGAAGCTGGGGATGGCAGTGCAGCGGAGGGAGGTGGCGGCGGGGGAAGCGTCCGAGGCGACCCGGTCGTGTCGGGTAGGAACAGCGGCGGAGGGGGCGGCGAGTGTGCTGCGGTGACTGGACCGGGTGCGGTCTCCCGGCGGGCCGACGGCTGGTCGGCGGGCCGGCGGGCGTTAGTGCTGTCGAGGCTTGGCAGTTCGGCCTCGACGACCGGTGGACCGTCGTGACTGCGATGACGGGCCCCGCGGTACTTCCGACGCCCGACTCCGTTGAGCACGACGCCAATCGGGCGACCCCCGGCCGCAACGACGGCCTCGATTGCGGAGCGCAGACTGGCGACAGATGTCTTGCCCGACTTGACGACAATGACTACACCGTCGACGTGCCGAACTGCTCCGAGCGCGTCCCGCCGCGGGAACAGCCCATGCGAGTCAAGGATGGCGAGTTCGCCGTGCTCGGTGAGGTAGCGCAACAGCTCTCCAACCGCATGCGACGCCAAGAACTCTGTCGGAGTGGGCGAAGTCCCTCCGGCCGCGACGACCTCGAGACGTCGGTTCACCGAATGGACCAGCACGCTCGACGCCTCGTTGGATTGCACCGTGAGCAGCCCGGGCTTCCCAGGGAGCTGAAGAATCACGTGTTGCGACGGCTGGCGAACATCGCCGTCGACCAACACCACGTTGCGCCCGGCGATTCCCGCCGCGATCGCCAGGCCCGCTGCGACGGTCGACGACCCCTGCCCGACTGATGGGGCGATCACCTGGACCACTTGAAGACGCTGGTCGCCGCCGACGCGCTCGAGCGCCAGGGCCAGGGCCTTGAACGAGTCATCGCAGCGATTGGCCCGAGCGGCGATGACCTGGCGGTCATGGATCGCGCGGAGACGAGGGATGTGCCCGAGCACCGGCAAACCAGTGAGACCTTCGATGTCGACTCCGGGGCGAACAGCATCGTCGCGTGAGTCGCGCAGCAGTGCCGCCAGCACGCCCAGGACCAACCCGCCTGCCAGCCCGATTCCGGCGTTCCGCGCCGGCGACGGGCTGACCGGATCAACCGGGCGAATTGGCGCGCCGATCATGTTGAGCGTCAGCCCCGACGAGCTCCTGAGCGCAGCATCACCGGCCCGGGCATAGGCCTCCACGAGCTTCGCAGCCACCGCAGGGTCGCGATCTCGAGCCCCGAGTGTCGCCGTCGGGAGATCGCTCTGGTACGAAAAGCTCACGGGGCTCGGCGAGGCGATTTCCGTGAGGTCGAGTCGCACCGCGTCGCGTACCTCCGCCGACGTCACAATCCGAGATGCGAGCTGCATCGCGTCGAATGAGGGAAGGCTCGCTTGGCCCGGGATTGGACTGACGACTACATCGACCGAGGCTGCGTAGGTCGACGGGAGAAACAACGACACGAGTAGGCCTGCCAGCGCCCCGAGCATCATCCCTGTCAGTACGTACCAGCGACGGGCGACGGCCGCAGCCACGAGTCTGCCCACGGCCCCGCGTGGTCGTTTGGTATTCATCCGTTTCACTCCTCGACTCAAGCTGGTCGACTACTTCACCCTCGGGCTGGAGAGTATGGCGTCATCCGGTCGCCTGCTGTGCGAACGCCACTCGACATCACCCTATTTGGTTCATTCGGACGATCCCGGTCGCTTGGAGTGGTGGCTAGCGTCAAGGCGTATGCGGCTAGTGAGAAACGTCAGTCCCCCGGGCCGCTTTTCGACCGCCGGGACCGTACTGCTCTACATCCTGAACTCGGCTGGTCTCATCCAACGTGGACTGGCTCCGACGGGCTACCGACCCGTCGATATCGCCCTTGTGACGGTCGTCGGCGCGTGATGGCTGACCGCGGCGGCCAGCGCCAGTTGGTGGTCTCTGGCGGCGATATGTGTGCTCGGACTGGCCGCGGCGGGCTCCCCGGCCGGTGCGCTTGCCGGGTTGCTTGGTTTCATCGTCGCCGTCTCGGTTGGGAGCAAGGTCGCCCATCGGCCCCGGCGGGCGATGGTGGCAGGCGGTCTTGGGCTCCAGGCTTTGGCGAGGATGGCCACCGGACGATGGTTCGGGGTGACCGCCGCAGTAGCGCTTGTCATTGGCGTTGCGGTGGTTGGGATCTCGGCGTTGTACTGGTCGAGACGCGGTCGCCGCCGGGTGCGAGGCGTTCTCGGGTTGGTCGGCGCGGGCGTGGTGATGTCGCTCATTGGATTGGCGGCATCATCGGCATCGGCGAAGCCGTCGCTTGAGGACGCAAATTCGACGATTCGACGGGCATTTCGAGCGCTCGAGGCCGGTGACGCCGCCGAAGCCTCGGGTGAGTTCGACGCCGCGTCGCGCATCTTCGATCGAATTGCCCGTGAGCTCGACCAACCCTGGACGCAGCCGAGCCGATTGCTTCCTGTCGTCGCCCAGCATCACGACAGTGTTGCTCGATTGTCTGCTGGTGCTGCTCGGCTGTCGAACGATCTGTCGGTGGTGCTGAAGCAGATCGATCCGGCGGCGTTGAATGTTTCGGGCGGACACCTCGACATTGACCGGCTTCGCACGGTCAATGAACCCGTCGCCCGTTTGGAACACTCACTCGTCGAGTTCGATCAGCTTCTGACGTCCGTCGAGTCGTCGTGGCTGGTGAGTCCGCTGCAACGCGCCCTGCGGGGGCTACGTGCCGAGGTTGAGCGTTCGCACGAGGCTGCTGCGAATCTGCAGGCCTTGGTTGCCGAGCTGCCTGACATGCTCGGAGCGAGCGGCCCACGGAAGTACTTCGTTGGCTTCATCACCCCGGCCGAGGCTCGTGGGCTCGGCGGGTTCATGGGTAACTACGCCGAGATCACGGCGGACAACGGCACGGTAGAGATGACCGCATTTGGTCGCGTCGCCGACCTACGCAACGGTGCAGTTGACCCAACCGCGTGGAAACTCGATCTGCCCCGCGAATTCTCGGCGCGTTACGGCGACTTCGGCTTCGACGAGCCCGACACCGGAACGGTGTCGATCGACGTCTGGTCGAACATCACGATGTCGCCCGACCTGCCGTCGGTGGCTCCGATCATCGCTCAACTGTATCCGCAGAGCGGGGGGTCAGAGATCGATGGGGTGATCATGCTCGATCCCTCGGCGATGGCCGCGCTGATGGAGTTGACCGGGCCAATCGCCATCCCGACCCGAGCGACGCCGCTCACGGCCGCCGAGGCCGAGGACTACATCGTGCGAGCGCAGTACGAGATCGAGGCAAAGGACGGACGGATCGACGCACTCGAGGTATTGGCCCGCAGTGTGATGGAAGGCCTACTCGGCGGCGATCTACCCGGGCCGTGGAAACTGTCGCGGTTGATGGGCCCGATCTTGGCCCGCGACGGGATGATGCTGTGGTCGAAACACCCGGCTGAACAAGCGATCTACGAGCAGGTCGGGGTCTCTGGTCGCCTGCCAGAACTGGGCGGTCGTGACGGCATCAGTGTGGTCGTCAACAATGCCTCGGCAAACAAGATCGATGCGTATCTGCTGCGGTCGGTGAAGTACCGGGCGGCGGTCGATTCAAGCCGGGGGGTATTCAAGGCAACCGCAACGGTGACGTTGCAGAATCTGGCTCCCGCCGAGGGGCTGGCAAGCTACGTGATCGGCAACGCCACAAAGGACCCGCCGGGAACCAACCGCACCTACCTCTCGATGTACACCGCGTTCCCGATCAGTTCGGCCCGGCTCGATGGCCAGCCGATAGCCATGGAGGTTTCGGCCGAGCACGGATGGATCGTCAGCTCGGCATTTGTTGCGATTCCGCCGGGAACGACACGTACCGTCGAGGTCGAGATGTTCGGCAGTGCTGGTCCGAACGGCTACGAGTTGGTCTGGCGGCCGCAGCCCGCGGTGCTCCCGACTTTGGCCGACGTTGTGGTCACCGGAGCGGGCGGAACCGAACTGGCCACATGGTCCGAGGCCGAGGCTCGTCGCGACAAGATCGTTACGGTCAACCCGCCGGCTGAATAGCGGGGGCCGACGGCGTCCAGGTCGACGCGGCGCGGGCCAGTGAGTCGATCAGGGCGGTTGTATGGGGGGTGGGTTCTGGCCCTTCCCAATCCCACCACAACGGGCTCGACCCGCGAACCCGTGGTGGTAACTCGATCTGGACGCCCGCGTGGCGAGGCAGGTTGACCGGGTTGTCGACATGTTGCCCGCGGAGTTCGACGGGGATCCGGCCGAGATCGGTGACGATGTCGTAGACGGGAAGCGCCTGGCGGACGTGTGATGCGACATGCTCGGCGAGGTGGCGATTGCGACCGCCGAGTAGCAGGCTGGTGAAGAAGTGTTCCCGGCCGAACCCGTGAACCGTGATGACGATTTCGACGTGATCGAGAAATCGAGCCAGCACCGACGAATCTGCCGCAGTCACCTTGATCGACGGGATATGCCACTGCAGATCAGCCGGCTGATGGACGCCGTAGTACGACGCCCCGCATGCCTCGGCGGCCCGGCTGGCGATCACGTCGGTGGCCTCTTCCAACGAGCCGCCGTGGTACGCCATGAAGCCGAATGTGCTGCGCAGCTCACAGATCTCGTCCACTCCGTCATGCGCGAGTAAGTCGGCAAAAATCCCCATGTCGATCGACGCTACGCGACTGGTTGCGGATCGGCCTGCGGGGTCTGGTCGGGTCGCCGGTTTCGTCCGATGGCAAAGCCGATGGCTGCCACGGTCACAAGGCCGGCAGCCCAGCCGAGTAGGCCGCGGTTTTGGTTGACAAAGTTCTGCACCGTCGCCTGCCAATTCTCGACCGTGTTGACGATGCCGATGTCGTGATTGAGCGGATCGATCGCCACCCAGCCATAGAGCATCAGGTAGATGCCAGCAAGCACGAGGATCGCACCGGAGAACAGGTCAATCCGGGCCATCGCCCGTCGCAACACCACGAGCACACCCGAACGGGCGAGCGCCAGGCTGACGGTCAACGCGCTGAGAACGACGGCCATCCCCAAGCCGTAGATCGCTACACTCGCCACCCCGCCGACGTATCCCGACACCTTCACCTGGCCGAGCACCGCGCCGGCGAAGGCCGGCAGCGTGCAGCCGATCGAGGCAACGGCGTAGGCGACGCCGTAGATAAACATCGATCGCAGCGACTGACTGCGGCCGCCGGCGTCGAGCTTCGGGGTGAGAACCGGCAGGTGGATGCCAAACATCGTGACGATGCCGAAGGCGAGCAGGAACACCCCGATGATCAGCGACAGCCAGCCGCTCGCCGAATCGGTGATCCAGGTGAACCCCCAGCGGGTGACCAGCCCGATCACCAGAAAGACGCTGAAGAACCCGAGTGATACCGCCGCGCTGACGACCAACGCCCGGCTGATGCTGGCGCGTTGGCTGCCTGGCCGTGCCCCTTCGACCCCGAGAAAGTAGGTGAGATA
>JANNNL010000104.1:0-5896 GCA_031398525.1 Actinomycetes bacterium
GGTCGACTCGAAAGACACTGTCGGTGCCGCGGAGGGCTTCATGGATGACTTCGCGGTCACATATCCGAACGTGTTCGACGCGACCGGCGAGATTCGGGCGCGTCTCGGGTTGAGAGGCTTTCCGACCACGTATGTGTTCGACACCGAGGGGAATCTGGTGACATCGATCGTTGGCGGGTTGACCGAACAACGGCTCGCCGGAATCATTCAGGACATCAGCTGATGGCCGATGTGGGGCTGCTCGCCACCTTGGCGTTGATCGTCATCGTGGTCACCTTCGTGCGCCCGTGGCTCGCGGTGGCCGCCGGGGGTGGCATCACCGACACGGCCATGGGTGCGGCGCTGATCGGGCTGGCCGCCGGTCGGATGGCCGCAGTCGCCCTCGACGATCCCGGTGCCCTCACCCAGTTGAGTGATTTGTTGATCATTCGCAGCGGTGTCGAGTTTTGGCCGGGGGTCCTGGTGGGCGTCGCCTGGCTGGTGGCGCGGGCCCGTCGTGAACACGTCGGGTCATGGGATCGCCTCGCCGCGCTCGTGCCTGCGGGCCTCGTGGCGTGGGGAGTGTACGAAGCGACGTGTCTGGTGCGCGGCGGCTGCCCCGGTCCGGTCAGCGGGGTCGGCCTCCATCCCGACGGGCTGTCAAACCGCGTGCTCCCAATTGGCGTCGTCGTCGGTTCATTCGCCGTGGTCGGTGCCGTGCTGCTGAGCGTCATGCAACGTCGCGGACTGTCTTCGCGTCGGGTCGTGGTTGCCGGCGTGGTTGCGGTGGCAGTCATCCGCTCGATTGCGTCGGTGTGGCTGCCGCGGATTGGCGACCGGCTGACCCGTCAGCATCGCACCTCGTTGATCGTCGCGGGCCTCGGGTTTGTCGCCCTTGCGGGCGAGCTGGTCGGTTCGAAACGCGCCCATCACGAACCGAGTGCCGGGTGACCGGGCCCGGTCTGGCGTTCGCCGCTATCGCCGCGGGATTCGTGTCCGCGACGAGTCCGTGCGTACTTCCGGTGATTCCCGGATACCTCGCGGCGGTGTCGGGCGGGGCGGGCCAACCGTCGGTGCCCTCGGGCCTTTCTGTGCGCCGCGCCACCGCGTTCGTTGGTGGTTTCACCGTTGTATTCGTGCTGCTGGGGGCCACCGCATCGGCACTCGGCGCTGCGCTCTACGGTCATCTGACGCTGCTGTTATGCATCGCCGGTGCCGCGCTGATCGTGCTTGGGTTGCATTCGATGGGTGTGTTGAGGATCCCTGTCCTGGATCGCGAGCGCCGAATCGGTGCGGTGCACGGCGGCACTGGACCGGTCAGGGCGGTCGCGCTCGGTGCGGTGTTCGCGCTGGGTTGGACGCCGTGTATCGGACCGATCCTGGCCACGGTGCTGACGAAGGCCGCGTCCACCGGGTCGGTCGGCGAGGGCATGCTGCTGCTCACCTTGTACTCCATCGGGCTCGGCATTCCCTTCGTGGCGATCGCCGCCCAATTCGAACGGTCGGCGACCATGCGGAGGTGGCTCGCCCGCCACAGTCGAACGATCCAGCGAGTCGGAGCGGCCGTCATGCTGCTCGTGGGTACCGCCTACGTCACCGGGCTGTGGTCCACCGTTTTCAGCAGGCTGCAGGCCTGGTTCGCCCGTCACGGATGGCCCCCGTTTTGAACCCGTCACCTCTCGACCGAATCGAACTTCCCATGCAGTACAGCAGACGTCACTTCCTCGCCCTCGGGGCGAGTACGGCAGCCGTGGCGACGCTGGCTGCCTGCGGAAAGGGCAAGCCCGGCCCGGCCCGGCCTACGGCCAAGGCGGTCACCGAGCGCACCGTCCCCGCGGGTGCGAAACCCGACGTCGTCGCCACCTACCGGGCCGCACCGTTCGAACTCGACCTCGCCGGGACGGTCGTTTCGACCTGGGGATACGACGGCCAGGCCCCCGGCAAACCGCTGCGGGCGAAGGCGGGCGATGTCGTCGAAGTCACCATCGACAACGGGCTCACCGAAGCGACCTCGATCCACTGGCACGGACTCGCCATCGTCAACTCGATGGACGGCGTCCCCGGCCTCACCCAGCCCGACATCGCCACCGGAACATCATTCACCTACCGGTTCGCAGTCCCCGATCCCGGGACGTACTGGTTCCACCCGCATCACGGACTTCAACTCGACCGCGGCCTGTACGCCTCATTCATCATCGACGATCCGAACGAACCGCTGGCCTACGACGTGGAGCACATCATCGTGCTCGACGACTGGCTCGACGGTGTCGCCGGGACCCCCGACGACGAACTGATCCGCATCCGTGAGATGGGCGCCTCGATGGGGGCGGACATGGGTGATATGGCGAACATGCCCGGGATGGGCGGCATGTCGATGGCGTCTTCTCCGCTCCTTGGTGGTGACGCCGGTGATGCCATGTACCCGTATCACCTCATCAACGGCCATCCACTGGGTGACCCACTCACCCTCGACCCGGTACCGAAAGCCGGTGACCGGGTGCGCCTTCGGATCGTCAACGCCGGGGGCGACACCGCCTACCGGTTCGCCGTTGGCGGGCACCGCCTGACCATCACCCACACCGACGGGTTTCCAATCAAACCGATCGAGGTCGACGCGTTCGTGATCGGGATGGGTGAGCGCTACGACGTGACCTTCACCGCCCAGTCGGGGGCCTGGCCGATCGTTGCGCTGGCAGAGGGCAAGGATTCGCGTGCGGCGGCGGTGTTGCGGACGCGCGACGCTGCCGTCGCACCGACTCCCGACCTGACCACCCCGCTCGACGAACACGACGGCCAATGGCTGCGGTACAGCAGCCTGTTCGCCGCCGAATCCGTCGCCCTCGCCGTACCGGCCAAGGTTCGACGAGTCCCGATCAAACTCACCGGCGGAATGGGCGCGAGCAACTGGGGCTTCGACAACCAGCCCTATGCCTCTCACCAGCCGATCAACGTCGAGGCCGGCGAATGGGTGACCCTCGCGTTCGAGAACGCCACCACGATGTGGCACCCGATCCACCTGCATGGCCACACCCCGCAGCTCACCAGCCTTGCGGGCGGGGTCCGCAAGGACACCGCCAATGTACTGCCCGGCCAAACCGTCGAATTCACCTTTCCCGCCAACAACCCGGGCCAGTGGATGGTGCACTGCCACAACGCCTACCACCTCGAGTTCGGCATGGCGACCACCCTGTCGTACATCGCCTGACCAGGAGCCACTACATGACCCCCACCACCTCACCCGCCGACTCCGAAACCCGTTCCGGCAAGTTCATCGTGCTCGGGATGGTCGCCCTCGTCGCCGCCTTCGCGCTGTACCTGGCGTTGGGGATGCCCGGGATGGATCACACCGTCGTGCAACACGACATGACCACGATGAACACGCCCGTCCTGAAAGAACTGTCAGCCGCCGAATTCGAAACCGCCCGTGACACCACCGACGGGTTGGTCATCAACGTGCACACCCCCTACGCGGGAGAGATCAGCGGGACCGACGCGTTCATGCCGTTCGACACGATCACCACCAACACCACACTGCCGAACGACCGAAGCGCAGCGATCCTGCTCTACTGCCGCAGCGGACGCATGTCGAAAGTCGCCGGCGACGCGCTTGCCCAGCTCGGATACACCAACGTCTCCCACCTCACCGGCGGCATGGACACCTGGACCGAGTCCGGTCGCACCTTGCAGGAGGAGTGAACGTGTCGGAAACGATCAACGCATCGCTCCCGAACGACCGAGCCGCACCGATGTACTACATCATGTAGGAAGGCCCGTCGGCGGTGTGGCCGCCGGCGAGGTCGGTCGGCTATGTCGGGGCGATCGGCGCCACCAGCGCAAACCATCTCACTCCGAGATCCATCCCGGCGGCGGATCGGCGATCAATCCGTACCCGACCGTCCGCCAGTACTGCTGACCAGTGACCGAAATCGATGCAATACTAATCAGTGTCGTAGTACACTGAGGTTGTGATATCGCTCATTTCGAGCATCCCGAGTCCATCCAGTAGTGCGATCTCGATCGGACCGCTGAAGTTGACGGCATACGGCCTGATGATCGTCGTCGGTGTGCTCGCCGCTGGCGCACTGGCCGCGCGCCGAATGGAACGCCGAGGCGTGGGGACCCGGGACGACCTGTCGTTCGTCGCCACCCGTGGCGTGGTCGGCGGCATCATCGGTGCTCGGCTCTACCACGTCGCAACCGATTGGGGTTCCTTCTCCGGTCATCTCGAACGGATCCCGATGATTTGGCGAGGCGGGCTGGGCATCCCCGGCGGGCTTCTCGGCGGCATCATTTTCGGCCTGTACGCGGCGCGGCGACGTGACGTACCTCTCGCCGAGATGCTGACGATCGCCGCGCCGGCAATCCCGCTGGCCCAATCGATCGGACGATGGGGAAACTGGTGGAACCAGGAACTGTTCGGGAAGGCCACCACCTTGCCGTGGGCACTGCGCATCTCCGAGGACAGGTTGCCCGATGGATATCCGTTCGGTACGACGTTCCACCCGACGTTCCTGTACGAATCGCTGTGGAACCTGGCGCTCTGTCTCGGCCTGCTGTGGATCGAACGCAAGGTGCGGCTGCGACCCGGTCGACTGTTCGCCGTGTACCTGCTCGGCTACTTCACCGGGCGGTTCTGGATCGAAGGTCTCAGAATCGATCGGGCTCACATCATCGGCGGACTTCGACTCAACCAGTGGGTCGCCGTCGTCGTCGCTCTCAGCGCGGCAGGATTCCTGCTCGATGACCGCTTTCGGCGTCCCGTACCGGCTGAGCCCGGTGAGGTGGACTCAACGGTTGACCCGGTCGAATCGTCCCAGGACTTGGCGCTGGAACCGACCCAGCCACCACTCGAATGACATATCCCGATAGGCGTCGTGCGCCGGTCACCGCGCCGCACGTCTACACCCGACGCCGCTTCATTGCCGCCGGTATCGCCGTGCTTGTTCCGACGTTCGTCGTGACTCGACTCCGCAGCGGAGCCACCGCGAGGCAGACATCGGTTTCGTCCGTCGCACCAGACATCGCATCCGGAGCCTCCACGTTGGCCGCGCCGCCGCCGGTGACTTCGCTTCCGCCGGCTACGGCCTCACCGATCGTCCTCGACCGCAGCGTGAGCGACGGCGTGGCCGGCGACGACGTCAAAGCCGTTCAGGACCGACTCCGCGAACTCGCCTTCGATCCCGGGCCAAGCGACGGCATTTTCGGGCCGGCCACCGAACGAGCGGTCTGGGCATACGAGAAACTCGTACTCGGCATCGCCCGCGATCAGATCACCGGGGCGGTGACCCCGGACATGTGGCGGCGCATGACCGAAGCTCACGACATCCGGCCTCGCCGCAACGAGACCGGCGTCCATCTCGAAGTGCTCCTACCCGAACAGGTCGCCGTGCTCTACGACAACGACGCCGTGCGACTGATCACTCACGTCTCCAGTGGCTCGGGAGACGATTGGTGCGCTGTCGTGAAAGTCGACCAAGACGATGGTACGCAAATCGAGGAAGGAATTTGTGGCAAGGCGGTGACGCCGGGCGGCGTCTATCACTTCGAACGTCGCTTCACCGGGTGGAGGGAATCGAAGCTCGGTCGGTTGTACAACCCGGTGTACTTCAACTTCGGGATCGCCGTCCATGGAGCCTCGAACGTACCCAGGGTTCCGGCGTCCCACGGATGCGTTCGCATTCCGATGCACATCGCCGAGTACTTCCCGTCACTCGTCAAGAACGGCGATGCCGTCTACATCTTCGACGGCGTTAAGGAACCCGAGATCTATGGCGCGCAAGGACCGGTGTGGGATCAATCCGATCCGAACTTCGTGCCGCCGTCGACCACAACCACTACGTCGTTGCCGACGAGCACCTCGAACTCCTCGCCGACCACGTCAACCGTTCCGCCGACCACCCACCCCCACACGACCACA
>JANNNL010000365.1:0-2021 GCA_031398525.1 Actinomycetes bacterium
GGACTCGACGAGGGTGACTCGATGGCCGGAAGCCGCAAGCAGGCGAGCCGACTCCAACCCGGCGGGACCGCCCCCTGCGATCAGCACATGGCGAGGGTTGACCGCCCGCGGGGGAGTGTCCTCGTCGCCATGAGCGGTCGCCGCGTTCGAGACGCATTCGACGCCATCGAGCAGGAAGATGTTGCCGATGCAGCGGTACTGGTAGATGCACGGGCGAACGTCATCGACGTGGCCGGCGGCGAGTTTGTTGGGCAGGTCGGGGTCGGCGAGCAGCTTGCGGCCCATCGAGATGAAGTCGGCCGCGCCATCGGCGAGCACCTGCTCGGCGTCTGCTGGTTCGAGCCGTCCGAACGTGATCACCGGCAACGTGGTCGTTGGCTTGATCGCCGCGGCGAGGTGCACCAGCTTGCCCGGCGTATGGGGGGTATGGCCGTCGGTGATCCCAACGGCGACCATCGGATTGCCGTAGGCGCTCACGTGGACTGCCGCCGCACCCGCAAGTTCGGCCAACGCAACGACGGCGATCGCATCGGCCAGGGTAGTGCCGCCAGGGGTGTGGGGCTCCTCGGCGTTCAATCGCAACCACACGGGGACGGCGTCGCTGATCCTCGACCGAACGGCGCGGATCACCTCACACAGGAACCGGGCGCGGTTCTCCAGTGACCCGCCCCAGGCGTCAGTGCGGGTGTTCTTGGCGGGGGAGAGGAACCAGTCGATCAGGTAGCCGTGGCCAGCGTGCAGTTCGATGCCGTCGAATCCGGCGGCGACACAACGAGCGGCGGCCCCGGCGAACCACTCGATGGCCTGTTCGATGTCGGCCTCGGTCGCCGCGTGCATCTCGTAGCGCGACGTCGGCTGCATGAACGGCTTCATCATCGCCGCGCCTTCGGCCGCGGTGACCATCATCGTCAACGCATCGGGCGCGCCACGCTCGGGCACCGCCGACACCAGTAGAGGGAGGCCCTGTTCCATGTCGTAGCGCGAGTTGGCCGCGTCATGGACGATCTGGGCGGCGATCTTGCCGCCATGGCGGTGGACCTCATCGGCCAACCGACGCAGGCCCGGGATGTAGCGGTCGTCGCTCGCCGCGGTCTGCTGGCGGGCATACGACCCAGCCGGGTAGGCGACCCCGACCGACCCGACGATGATCAGCGCAACGCCGCCTCGGGCCCGCGCCCCGTAGTAGGCAACCTGCCTGTCGCTGATCGAACCGTCATCCTCAGCAATCGAGTCGCCCATCGGACACATCAAGATCCGGTTGCGCAACTCCATCGAGCCGATCCGTCCGGGAGCCAACAGCCGATCAAACGCCATCGCCCGATCATGGCCGATCCGAAGGTCGAACGTCGCCCTCGACGCCGGGCCCGCGGCCCCCATCGGATAGAACGAACTCGTGCGCCGCATCGACATAGAGACCAAACTCCATCGCGACCGGGCCTGGTTGCTCGACGCCTACGCCGCCGTGAGCGACGACCGGTTACGCCGTGGGCTGACTCCGAGCGAGCACGATCCTTCGAACCTGTGGTCGGCGCTCGATCATCTCGCTCACCTCTCGCTCATCGAGCGGAACTTCGCTGCGATGGTCCGACGCCACATTGGCGGCCACCCGAACCCGGTCGGGCTGTCGACCGATGCGACGGGCGGGGCGAGGTCGTTGGACGAGATCATGCGAACCGTGCACGCCATGACCGAGGAGTGGCAACTTGAACACGCCCGCAAATCGCTGGCCGACGTCGTCGCCCTGGGGCAGGCCTCCCGGGCGATCACCCTCGAATTGCTCGGCGAGTTGACCGATGAACAACTTGACGAGCGGTTACCCGGGGCACCGTGGGCCGACGGCTCCATCGGTGGCGTGTTGGCCGCCAACGCCGACCACGGGCGCATGCACTGGAAGTGGGTGACCGACGCCTTCGAGGCGGTGGGCGACCCGCTCTGAGCCGCTCCCTCGGTGCGTCAGACCGGCCGGGCCTGGTCGAGCTTGAAGACTCGGATGGCGTTCTCGCGCAGGAACTTGGGCCAGA
>JANNNL010000387.1:0-2168 GCA_031398525.1 Actinomycetes bacterium
CCTCCGACCACGAACCCACCCGCTCCCGGGCCTGGAACCTCCGGGGCCCGACTCCTGCCCGGATGCACCGAGATCAGCCTGGCCCGCACGAACGAGGTGCGCGCCGGAGTTGGCGCGGCCCCGATCGTTCCCGAGCCTGCCCTGGCCCAGCGGGCGTGCGAGTGGTCGAAGCACATGTACGACATCGACACCCTCGTCCACGGCGATGTGTCGACCGTGGTGCTCCCGTTCTCGGCGTGCTCATTCGGCGAGAACATCGCCGTGTCAAGCCGCTCCAACGACGACTCACTGTTCGATCTGTGGCTCGACTCTCCCGGCCACTACCGCAACATCATCGGATCGTCGTTCACTCACGTGGCGATCGTCTACTACACCGGTCCCAACGGCGGCACCTCGGGCACCATGCATTTCGCCGGTCGCTGCAAGTAGGTAGTTACGGCATCCGCGCATTCTCGTGAGGCTGCGCCCGCTCCAACCGGGCAAGATTGGAGGGTGTCGGCCACCACCAACGAAACAGCTTGGGTAGCGCTGGACGTTCGGCGGCAGCATTCGGTATTGGCCGCATCGCTGATGGCGCTGACGGCCGGAATGGTGTGGAGTTTCGGTGGTTTGACGGCGCGCCTCGCCAAACAGACCGACGCCTGGCAGTACCTCGTCTGGCGGTCTGTCGGTGTTTTCGTCGTGATGGAATTGCTGAACCTCCGCAAACGCCGCGCCCCACTCGTCGGCACGGCGTTCGGCACCGGCAAGCGGATGCTGTTCGCCTGCGCGGCCTTGATGCTCGCCTCGGTCTGCTTCGTCTACGCGATCAAGAACACCTCGGCCGCCAACGCCGCCCTGCTCAGTTCGATCACCCCGCTCCTCGCCGCCGTGCTCGCTCGGGTGTTCATCGGCGAACACCTCAGCCGTATCACCGTCGCCGCGATCGGTGTCGCGTTCATCGGGCTGTTCGTGATGGTCACCGGCTCGGGGGCCGGGGGTGGCACCAACACTATGGCCGGCAACGTCGCCGCGATGGTTTCGGCCCTCGGCTTTGCCGGCTACATGGTCACCATCCGCTCGTCCGCCGACCGCGACTGGGGCCCGGTTCTGCCCGGTTACGCAATCATGACGGTGCTGATGTGTGGCGCGGTCACGGTGTTCAACGGAAACCCGCTGTTCCCCTCCGTCCACGATGTCGGCCTGGCCGTGCTCCACGGCGGGGCGTTCATCGTCATCGGCACGCTGTTGTTCAACGCCGGGAGCCGCCAGGTCCCCGCGGCGGCGATGGCCGTGTTCAGTCAGACCGAGACGGTGTTCGTGCCGATCTGGGTGTTCCTCGGCCTCGGCGAACGCCCCGCCGGAACCACGATCATCGGAGGGCTGATCATCATGACCGCCGTCGTCGGGAAAGCCCTCCTCGAACGCCGCTAGCGTGATCTCGATGCCTCGCCGCCGTCCGCTCATGATCGTATTGGCGCTCACCCTCGTCGCCAGCATCTTCGGCGGCTGGGCGGTGAGCAAGTCAAATGACGATCGGCTCGATGCTGCACTCGACACCCCGGGAACGTTCGACGCACCTGGCGGCGGCATCCCGACCGCCCCGGCGATCCAGGGCGACCCGCTCCCCGACCTCACCGTCAAGTCGCTGACTGGCGACAATGTAACGCTGCGATCCCTCATCGGACAACCGATGGTGATCAACGTGTGGTATTCGTCATGCGTCCCGTGCGCAAAGGAATTGCCGGCATTTGGAGCCGTTCATCGCGCCATCGGTGAGCAGGTGCGATTCGTCGGGTTGAACACGCAAGACAGCGCGGCCAAGGCCGAGCGGTTCGCCCGAGATGCCGGAGCCGACTACGAGATTCTCCTCGATCGCAGCTCCGGTGTCCCGGCCGCTTTGCAACTGGGCGTCTTCCCGACCACCCTCTTGGTCGATGCCGCCGGCCAGATTGTCGAGCTTCATCAGGGTCCGCTCTCGGCCGATGCGCTACGCCGATTGATCACCGAGAAACTTCGCATCTGATGCTCGCCTCGATCATCAACGGCAACTTCGCCTATGCCTTCGGGGCTGGAATGCTCGCCACGGTCAACCCCTGCGGCTTCGTGCTTCTCCCGACTTATCTCACCTACTTTCTCGGGGTCGAAGGGGCACGGCCAGGCAGCCAACGCGCCAGCATCAGCCGGGC
>JANNNL010000399.1:0-10996 GCA_031398525.1 Actinomycetes bacterium
AATCTCAAAATATAACTCGCTATTCACATACTTTAGTTATTTTATATTTATTTCACTATTTTTGATTTATTTTCTAAAATATTTTGCCCATGATGCAGCCCCACAGCGAGAAGACGCTCTCGTACGCGGCCTGAGCGTCGAGGCTGTTCGCCGCGCACACATTCGACGAGCGGTACGGCACCGAATAACGCCGCGCCAGTTGTCCACCGACCATCGCGGCGCGGGCATATTCGGGAGTACCGAACGCCGGCGCGCCCGACTGCATATCGACGTTCGACGTGAAGCCGCCGTACACCGCGGGCGTTCCCGGGTTGATGATCTGCAGGAACGTGATGCCCGCCAGCGCCTCGGCGTTCTGTTGGGCGAGGGCCCCGGCGAGCGTGATCGGAGCCATCGCTCCGGCGAGGGTGAACGGGGTCATCACGATCGGCTGGTTGTGGCGGGCGAACTCGATCATGCCCTGCGACATCGGCACGTCGAGCCGCAACGGCGAGTTGGAGTTGATCACCGAGACCACCGACGGCTCACGCAGCAACGTCTCGTCGTCGATCTGGCGAGCGATCTTGACCATCTCGAGCGCGTCCTGGTTGCGCTGGCGGCCGAGGCTGTAGCAGTGCAGATGCTTGTCGGTGACGGTGAGGATGTCGTGCATCGCGTGCAAGTGGCGCACCGAATGATGCAGGTCGATCGGTTCCACCGGGTAGCCCGGGATGAAGTGGATGATGTTCAGCGTCTGGGCGAGCTTGAGCAGGTCGCGGAAGCCCTCGCGGTCGCCGGCCTTGCGGACGCCGTTGCGGTCGATGTAGTGCGGGGCGCTGGCCACCGAGCCGAACGCCATCCATCGCCCACCGATCTGCAGGTTGCGTTCGGGGTTCCACGAGTGCAGGGTGAACTCCGACGGCACGTGGGCCATCTTGGCCATCACCATGTCCCGGTCGAATCGAATGCGACCGTTCGACTCGTCGACATCGGCTCCGGCCTCGCGCATGATCGAGCGCGATTCGGGGCAGAGAAACTCCATGCCGATTCGTTCGAGGATGGTCAACGACGCCTCGTGGATCGATTCGAGTTCGTCGGCCGAGACGACCTCGGTGTGATTCAGCCGGAAATACGGTTGCTTCGAAGTGGCCTGCGGGGGAAGTGCTGACCGCTGTGACGCATCGGCGCGTCCACCTCGGCGGCGAACGGGGCCTCCCGGTTCTGTGTCTCGCATCGTGGTTCCTCCGGCTCGCTGTCGGGCCGACGCTACATCACTGACCCGCGTAAGCGGTACGAACGTCCCAGGAATTCGCTGTCGAGATTCGGGTCGGTCAACGAGTGAGGAGCGATAGGCCGAGTAAGTCGGCCAACCGCGCGTCAAATCGATCGAGTGCCCGGTCGAGGGCGGTGCTCAGGCGGTCGATGTCGCCGGTTGCCAGCAGGTCGAGGGTCAGGCCGGTAAACACTGCCTTGATCACTGTTGCCTCGATTCGGGCGTCCGCCTCGGCGACCCCCGACTTGACGAGTCGGCGCTCGATGTTGTCGCGCCACGTCTCGATTTGCTCGGCCCGCACATCGCCAGGCAACCCGGTCACGGTCGCGTCGATGGCCGCAGCCTCAAGACCCAACCGGGTCAGATTCAGGTTGGATCGTGACGCCGACAGATGTGCCCACCACAAACGCAGCAGTTGGCTTTGGGTGAGGTCTGGTTGATCTGCGATCCAGGAGTCTTCGAGAGCCGTTTGCACATCCTGGACGCGATCAAGCGCATTGGCCAGGAGTTCGGCCTTCGAACCGAAGTGATGGGTGAGTCGGTTGACGCTGGTGCCGAGCGAGTCGGCCATTGGCCGCAACGTTGCGTCGCCCAGACCATGCTCGGCCAGGTACGCGACAACACCGTCAAGGAGTTCGACACGCGCCTGCGGGTCGGGGGGCCTAGCCATTGCCGAAGATTACTGCTGCGAGCACAGTGCGGCCCGGTCTCGGATCGAAACCGATCGTGCAGACGGCGGATTGAGCCGCTATGTTCAGTGGTCCGCGGCGTAACGCCGCCGTGAGGGTGACGTGGTCGAATGGCTTAGGCAACGGACTGCAACTCCGTGTATCCGGGTTCGATTCCCGGCGTCACCTCCAGCCGCTGACCGGGGCTTCTACCTGGTCAGCGGCCTTTCTTTTCGGGCGGATGATCGTTGGTTACCGACCGCTGGCGCAGTACTTCCGGTACAGAGCGCTCAGGGCCGAGGCCACCTCGTGGTACTGGCGGCGCTGGTACGACCCCGAGGCCTCGGCGTAGCCCGCCTCCCAGGCTGCTCCTGCGACCTCGCGCAACGTCTCGCAGGCGCTCGCGGTCATGACCGGAGGTGCCGCGGGCGTGACTGATGAACTCTCGACGACTGACGATGTGGTTGAGGCCGAGGCCGTCGCGGCATTGGCGAACCCCCCGATGGTGACGACAGTTGCAACTGCGAGTCGGCGACCGAGGTGGTGAGTGAAGTTCATGGCAGTGGTCCTTTCGAGATGACGTTTGGACACTGATACGCACGCCTCGCTACGGCGGTTCGCGCTTTCTCGACAAAATTCCGAGACAAGGGTCCGCCCGATCTCGAAGCCAGAGCCGTGAGTGGATAACTTGCCCGGATATGGCCATTGACTGGGAAGAATGCGCAATCGAGTACGACCGATGCCGGGCACGGATCAGCGCGCTGCTGACCGAGGCCGACGCCTCGGTGGTGATCCCCACGTGCCCGGAGTGGACCGTTGCCGATGCGTGCGCCCATCTGGCGGGCATTCCGGCATCGCTGCTCAGCGGTGACGTTCCGGGAGCGGACGCTCAACCGTGGGTCGATGCCGGCATCGAGCGTCGTCGGGGCCGCACCGTCGAGTCGCTGCTTGACGAGTGGGCCGGGGTCACCCCGGCGTTTCAACAGATGATGATCACCGGCGGTGGGCGACTCGCAGGAATGGTGCTCGACGCGGTCGCCCACGAGCACGATCTGCGTCACGCGCTCGGTCGGCCGGGAGGGCGGGGCGAGCGGGGTGTGCACGTCTCCATGGATTTCGAACGGTTGATCCTGAGCGGCGATTTCAAGCGGCGAGGAGGTGGCTCGGTCGAGGTGCGATCTGCCGATGGGGTGTGGTCGGCGGGGGTCGGCGAGCCGCTCGTGACGCTCGACGTGACCGGGCACGAACATGGCACCTGGGAGTTGTTTCGCCTGCTGGGTAGCCGTCGCAGTGCGGACCAGGTCGACGGGTATCCGTGGGTCGGATCGTGGCGCGACCTCGCTGACGGTCTCTTCCACATGCCCTTGCCAACGACGGCCATTGACGAGTGACACCCTGCGAGGATGGGACGATGACGATGATCGAGGTCACGCCCAGCGGCCAAGCCTGTGGAGCAACGGTGCGCGGCGTCGACCTGTCGCAGCCGGTCAGCGACGAGGCGGTGGCCGAGATCCGTGAGATCTGGTTGACGCACCACGTGTTGAGCTTCCCTGACCAGGCGATGACCGACGACGACCTTGAGGCGTTCACGCTGGCCATGGGCGGTTTCGGCGACGATCCGTACATCGCCCCGATTCCCGGCCGCGAACACATTGTCGCCATCGAGCGGCGTGCCGACGAGACGGCGTCGCTGTTCGCCGAGAGCTTCCACAGCGACTGGAGCTTCCAGGCCGTACCGCCGGCGGGCACGTGTCTGTACGGCATCACGATCCCACCAACCGGGGGCGACACGCTGTTCGCCAACCAGCACCTTGCGTTGGAACAGATGCCCGACGACCTCCGCAATCGCATCGACGGATTGACGGCTATTCACTCCGCTCGGCTTCCGTACGCGCCGCAAGGGTCGTTCGGGGAGGGCGACGGGGCCGACCGTTCGATGACGATCATCACCTCGCCCGCCGCCGAGGCGACCCAGACCCACCCGCTGGTCCGTCGCCATCCCGAAACGGGTCGGAACGGGGTGTTCAGCACCCTCGGGTACATCATCGGTATCGAGGGTATGGACGATGGCGAGGCGACCGAACTCCTCGTCGAGTTGTACCGCTGGCAGACGCGTGAGGAGTTCATCTACCGCCACCGCTGGACCAGAGGCAACCTGGTGATGTGGGACAACCGCTCCGTGCTCCATGCCGCGACCGGCGGCTACGACGGCCACGATCGCCTCCTTCACCGCACCACCATCCGCGGCCTGAGCGGGTAGCCGGCGGCCGGTTCGGCGGCGGCCGACGTGGCGGGGGAGACTGTCGAGATGTCCGATCGCGTCACGATTTCCGTCGACAACGGCATTGCCGATGTTCGTTTCAATCGCCCCGACAAGCGCAATGCGCTCGACAACGCCCAGTTTCAGGCGATTGCTGAGGCGGGCGAGAGGTTGAAGACCGAGCCCGGCGTGCGGGTGGTCGTCGTGTCGGGCAACGGGCCGTCGTTCTGCGCTGGGCTCGACTTGTCATCGATGGCTGCCCTCGCCGGTGGTCAGGCCGGGTCGGCCGAACGCAATGATGGCAACCCGGGGTTTCGTCCCGAAGGCCGCATCACCCATCTTGGCCAGCAGGTGTGCTGGGTCTGGCAGGAGATCCCGGTTCCTGTCATCGCCGCCGTTCACGGCCATGCGCTTGGTGGCGGGATTCAGATCGCGCTCGGTGCCGACATTCGCATCGTGCATCCCGACACTCAAATGTCGGTGCGCGAGACGTATTGGGGTCTGGTTCCCGACATGACCGGCACGTTCTTCCTCAACCGCCTGGTGCGCCCCGACATCGCCAAGGAACTGACGTTCACGGCACGCGTGTTCAGCGGTCGCGAAGCTGGTCAGCTGGGTATTGCGACACGCGTCAGCGAGACGCCGTTCGACGATGCGATGGCGATGGCGGCCGAAATCGCTGGTCGTAGCCCCGACGCAGTCCGGAGCTCCAAGGCGCTGATCAACCACATGCAACACCCCGGAGCGGCCGAGCAGTTTGCCGAGGAACGCGCCCGCATCGGCGCACTGATCGGAACCCCGAATCAGATGGAATCGGTGATGTCGGGCCTCGAGAAGCGCCCGGCGAACTTCACTGACTGACGGGTTCACCGGCCGCATCCAGAATCGGAGGCCGCAGGTTGCCTCTGGCCGCGCTACGATTTTGCCGCGGGACAGCGTCGTCCCCAGACCAGCCGACATTGCAACTATCGACTTGGACGAGGACGATGCAACAGAACTTTCCCGCGCCCACCGGTTTGTACGACCCGCGCTTCGAGCATGACGCCTGTGGAGTGTCATTCGTGGCCAACGTCAAGGGCGTTGCCAGCCGATCGATCGTCTCGATGGGCATCGGGGCTTTGTGCAACCTGGAGCACCGGGGAGCGACCGGAGCCGAAGCCGACACCGGCGATGGGGCCGGCATCCTGATTCAGGTTCCCGACCGGTTCCTGCGTGCCGTCGTCGGCTTCGCTTTGCCGCCGGTTGGTCGGTACGCCGTCGGGCTCGCCTTCCTGCCCGCCGAGGTCGCCGATGCCGACAAGGTCGCCGTGCAGATCGAGCAGATCGCCGAGGCCGAAGGACTCAAGGTGCTCGGTTGGCGCGACGTGCCACTGCGGCCCGAGCACCTCGGAGCGACCGCCCGGGCCGTCATCCCGTCGATCCGCCAGTTGTTTCTCGCCGGGGCGACCGGGGCCGGTACGGCCGGAATCGACCTCGATCGCAAGGTGTTCGTTGCCCGTAAGCGGATGGAGCACGAGATCACCGGGCCAACCGGCGGCGCAGGTGTCTACTTCCCGTCGCTGTCGTCGCGCACCCTGATCTACAAGGGCATGTTCACCACGCCGCAGTTGGCGTTGGTCTTCCCCGACCTGCAGGACGAGCGGTTGGAATCGGCAATTGCCCTGGTCCACTCCCGTTTTTCGACCAACACCTTTCCTTCGTGGCCCCTCGCTCACCCGTACCGGTTTGTCGCTCACAACGGCGAGATCAACACCGTGCAGGGCAACCGCAACTGGATGCGGGCCCGCGAGGCATTGCTCGCCACCGACCTGATCCCCGGTCTCGACAAAGCCTTCCCGATTTGCACCCCGGGGGCCAGCGACACCGCCTCGTTCGACGAGGTACTCGAACTGCTCCACCTTGGTGGGCGCAGCCTGCCGCACGCGGTGATGATGATGATCCCCGAGGCGTGGGAGAACCACGCCACGATGGATGCCGCCAAGCGGGCCTTCTACCGATTCCACTCCTCGCTCATGGAGCCGTGGGACGGCCCGGCGTGCGTCGCCTTCTCCGACGGCACGGTCGTTGGTGCGGTGCTCGACCGCAATGGCCTTCGCCCCAGCCGCTACTGGGTGACTGACGATGACGTGGTCGTCATGGCCTCGGAATCGGGTGTGCTCGACCTCGACCCGGCCCGCATCGTGCGCAAGGGTCGCCTGCAGCCCGGCCGCATGTTCCTCATCGACACGGCCGAAGGACGCATTGTCGACGACGAGGAAATCAAGAAACAGCTGGCCAACGAGCACCCCTATGCCGCCTGGTTGGAGGATGGAGTAGTCGAGCTTGTCGACCTGCCGGGCCGTGAGCATGTCGTCTACTCGTCGCAAAGCGTGCTGCGCCGGCAGCAGGTGTTCGGCTACACCCACGAAGAGCTCAAAATCATCGTCGCCCCGATGGCCAAGGTTGGGATGGAGCCCCTCGGCTCGATGGGCACCGACACGCCGATCGCGGTGCTGTCGGACCGGTCGCGCCTGTTGTTCGACTACTTCCAACAGCTGTTTGCCCAGGTCACCAACCCTCCGCTCGATGCAATCCGCGAGGAGCTGGTCACCGCACTCGGTTCGACGGTCGGCCCGGAATCGAACCTGTTGCGGCCGACGCCCGAGTCGTGCCGTCAGTTGGCGCTGCCGTTCCCGATCATCGACAACGACGAGTTGGCCAAGATCATCCAGATCGACGAAGACGGCGATCGCGGTCATCTCAAGACGGTGGTGGTCAGCGGATTGTTCCGCATTGCCGGTGGGGGACTCGCGCTCAAACGAGCGCTCGACTCGGTGCGGATGGAGGTGTCGCGGGCGATTGAGGACGGAGCGCGAATCATCGTGCTCTCGGACCGCAACGCCGATGAGGTGTACGCCCCGATCCCGTCGTTGCTGCTCACCAGCGCGGTGCATCACCACCTGGTGCGCGAGCGTAAGCGCACCCAGGCCGGGCTGATTATCGAGACTGGCGATGCCCGCGAGGTACACCACATGGCGCTGCTCATCGGCTACGGCGCCGGGGCGATCAACCCCTACCTGGCGTTCGAGTCGATCGAAGACATGATCGCCCAGGGTCTCAACGGCCTTGGCGAGATGGACCCGCATCAGGCGGTGAAGAACTACATCAAGGCCGCCGGGAAGGGTGTGCTGAAGGTGATGTCGAAGATGGGCGTCTCGACCGTTGCCAGCTACACCGGGGCGCAGATCTTCGAGGCGATCGGCCTTGGCCGTGACCTGGTGGAGGAGTACTTCACTGGCACCGTCAGCCGCCTTGGTGGCATCGGCCTGGACGAGGTCGCCCGCGAGGTGGCCACCCGGCACGCCACCGCTCACCCGAAGAACCCCGAGCAGCGTGCCCATCGCCAGCTCGAGCTCGGCGGCGAGTACCAGTGGCGCCGCGAGGGCGAGCACCATCTGTTCAACCCCGACACGGTGTTCAAGCTGCAGCACGCCACCCGCGCCAAGCGTTACGACATCTTCAAGCAGTACACCTCGCTGGTCGACGACCAGTCCAAGCGCCTGGCGACACTGCGTGGCCTGTTCGCCTTCGTTGACGCCGACGACCGTCCGTCGATCGACATCGGTGAGGTCGAGTCGGTTGGCGACATCGTCAAGCGGTTCTCGACCGGGGCGATGAGCTACGGCTCGATCTCGGCCGAGGCCCACGAGACGTTGGCGATCGCGATGAACCGCATCGGGGCGAAGTCGAACACGGGCGAGGGTGGCGAGGATGCCGATCGGTTCACGCCCGACGAGAACGGCGATCTGCGGCGGTCGTCGATCAAACAAGTGGCATCGGGGCGTTTCGGGGTGACCAGCGAGTACCTCGTCAACGCCGACGACCTGCAGATCAAGATGGCCCAGGGCGCGAAGCCCGGTGAGGGAGGCCAGCTGCCGGGCGGCAAGGTCTACCCGTGGATCGCCAAGACCCGCCACTCCACCCCCGGTGTCGGCCTGATCAGCCCGCCCCCACACCACGACATCTACTCGATCGAAGACCTCAAGCAGCTGATCCACGACCTCAAGAACGCCAACCCAGCGGCGCGGGTGCACGTGAAACTGGTCGCCGAGATGGGCGTCGGCACCGTTGCTGCCGGGGTCTCGAAGGCCAAGGCCGACGTGGTGTTGATCTCGGGCCACGACGGTGGCACGGGAGCCTCGCCGCTCACCTCGCTCAAGCATGCCGGTGGTCCGTGGGAGCTCGGCCTGGCCGAGACCCAACAGACGCTGATGCTCAACGGGCTGCGCGACCGTAACGTCGTACAGACCGACGGACAACTGAAAACCGGTCGTGACGTGGTGATCGCCGCGTTGCTCGGGGCCGAGGAGTACGGCTTCGCGACGGCACCGCTGGTGGTCAGTGGCTGCGTGATGATGCGGGTCTGCCACCTCGACACCTGCCCGGTCGGCGTTGCCACCCAGAACCCGGAGCTCCGCAAGAAGTTCTCGGGTAAGCCCGAATTCGTCGTCAACTTCTTCGAGTTCATCGCCGAAGAGGTTCGTGAGCTGATGGCTCAATTGGGCTTCCGCACGATGGCCGAGATGATCGGCCATGTCGAGCGGCTCGATACCCGCGCGGCGATCGATCATTGGAAGGCGTCGGGGCTCGATATCAGCCCGATGCTGGCCGTGCCGGCCAACGCGTATGGCCAGTCGATGACCCAATCTGTCGGCCAAGACCACGGTCTCGATCGTGCGCTCGATCGTCAGCTGATCGAGCGCTGCGCCCCGGCGTTGGAGCGCGGCGAGGCCGTCTCGTTCGAGGTACCCGTGCGCAACGTCAACCGCACGATCGGCACGATGCTCGGCTACGAGGTGACCAAGGCCTACGGCGGCGCCGGACTGCCCGATGGCACGATCGACATCAAGATGCGCGGCTCGGCCGGGCAGAGCTTCGGAGCGTTCGTGCCTGCGGGCATCACCTTGCGGCTTGAGGGCGACGCCAACGACTATCTCGGCAAAGGCCTGTCGGGCGGACGGTTGGTCGTTCATCCCGACCGCCGCGCCCGGTTCTCGGCCGAAGACAACGTGATTGCCGGCAACGTCATTGGATACGGCGCCACCAGCGGCGAGATCTTCTTGCGGGGCACCGTCGGCGAGCGGTTCTGCGTACGCAACTCCGGGGCCACCGCCGTCGTCGAAGGCGTCGGCGACCACGGTTGCGAGTACATGACAGGTGGTCGAGTCGTCGTGCTCGGCAAGACCGGCCGCAATTTCGGAGCCGGGATGTCGGGCGGCATCGCCTACGTCTACGACCCGACGCGAACCTTCCCGAGCCTGCTCAACGGTGAGATGGTCGATCTCGAACCCCTCGACGTCGAAGATGAGGCGTTCCTGATGCAGACGCTGGAACGCCACGTGGAGTTCACCGGCTCCGACAATGCCGACGACATCCTCGCCGGCTGGGTCGACGCCATCGACCTGTTCTACAAAGTGATGCCCCGCGACTACAAGCGAGTTCTCGACGTGATCAAAACCGCCGAGGCCGATGGCCTCTCCCTCGATGACACCAACATCCGCATCATGGAGTCCACCCGTGGGTGAGGTGACGGGGTTCATGAAGTGGGAGCGGGTGCAGTTCACCCGCCGGTCTGTTCAAGAGCGGTTGAAAGACTGGAAAGAGGTCTACAACCCGTTCCCGATCGATGCTCTCGAGCAGCAGGCGGGCCGATGCATGGATTGCGGCATTCCGTTCTGCAACAACGGTTGCCCGCTCGGCAACCTGATCCCAGACTGGAACGATTTGGTCTATCGGGATCACTGGCGTGACGCCATCGATCGGCTGCATGCTACGAACAACTTTCCCGAGTTCACGGGCCGTCTTTGCCCAGCGCCGTGCGAATCGGCCTGTGTTCTCGGGATTAATGCCGACCCGGTGACGATAAAAAACGTCGAAGTGTCGATCATCGATCGAGCCTGGGACGAAGGCTGGGTCACCCCCAAGCCCGCCGCAGTGTCGACCGGCAAGCGGGTCGCGGTGATCGGGTCGGGCCCCTCGGGGTTGGCGGCCGCCCAACAACTCACCCGCGCCGGTCACGACGTGGTCGTATTGGAGCGCGCCGATCGCATTGGTGGCCTGCTGCGCTACGGCATTCCCGAGTTCAAGATGGAGAAGCGCCACCTCGATCGGCGTATCGCCCAGATGGAGGCGGAAGGCACCGAGTTCCGCACGAATGCCCAGGTCGGACGCAATATTGACATCGAAGTTCTGCTCGCCACCTACGACGCGGTGGTCCTCGCCGCCGGGGCGACGGCAGCCCGAGATCTGCCGATTCCCGGACGCGAGGTCGCGGGTATCCACCAGGCGATGGAGTATCTGCCGTGGGCCAACAAGGTGCAGCACGGCGATCTTGTCGACTCGCCGATCAACGTCCACGGCAAGCATGTCGTCATCATCGGTGGCGGCGATACCGGGGCCGACTGTCTCGGCACCGCGCATCGCCAGGGTGCGGCATCGGTCACCCAGTTGGAGATCATGCCGCGTCCGCCCGACGACCGGGCCCCGGGTAACCCGTGGCCGCAATGGAGCATGATCTACCGCACTTCGTCGGCCCACGAGGAGGGCGGGGAGCGGTTGTTCAGCGTGAACACCGAATGCTTCCTTGATGATGGCAGCGGCCGGGTCCGCGCCCTGCTGATCCACGAGGTCACAATGGTCAATGGCCGCTTCGAGAAGATTGACGGTACCGACCGCGAACTTCCGGCCGACTTCGTCTTCCTGGCGATGGGATTCCTCGGGCCCGAGCGTGGCTCATGGCTCGACCAACTCGGCGTGTCCTTCGACGGCCGCGGCAAC
>JANNNL010000110.1:0-6086 GCA_031398525.1 Actinomycetes bacterium
CCCGATGATCGCCCGTCAAATGCTTCCGGCGCTCGCCCATCGGGTGCGGTCGCTCGCCGCAGATTCGCACAGCCACTGACCGCCTGGATTTCTTGGTCGCGGCCGTCGGAGTGACGGTCCGGTGGACGAACGGACTCTCCAACAAACTGCAGGCCGACAATCCTGACTACGGAATCACCGTCGTGCCAGCGGCCGACTGAGTCAACAGCCTCTGGTTGCGATCCGAGACGGTTTCCGTCACGAATCGCGACCAGACCGACTGATCTCAACCTGGCTATGCCCGGGATTCGACTCCGGGCAGGACGCAGAGCATCTCGTAGATCAGGTTGGCCGCGACGAGCGAGGTGTTGCCCGATGCGTCGTAAATCGGGGCGACCTCGACCAGGTCACAGCCGACCAGGTTCATGCCGCGACAGCCGCGGACGATCTCCATTCCCTGCCAGATCGTTAACCCGCCGATCTCGGGGGTGCCGGTTCCTCCGGCGAACGCCGGGTCGAGTCCGTCGATATCGAAGCTGAGGTAGACGGGTCCGTCGCCCATCTGGTCGCGGACTTCGGCCATCAGCGGCTCCAGCGACGTGTGCCAACACTCCTCGGCCTGAACGACGCGAAAGCCCTGGTCGCGGGACCAATCAAAATCGCCGGCAGCATAGCCGGTACCGCGTACACCAATCTGGACGACCCGCTGGGAGTCGAGCAAGCCTTCCTCCTGGGCGCGGCGGAATGGGGTGCCGTGGGCGACGGCCTCACCGAACATCGAGTCGTTGATGTCGGTGTGGGCGTCGATGTGCACAAGGCCGACTGGACCGTGCTTGGCGGACATCGCCCGCAGAATCGGGAGCACGATCGTGTGATCACCTCCGATAGCGACGGTGATCAGGTCGTGTTCGAGGAGGCCGCGGAAGTGGGCCTCGATGCGGGCCACGGAGTCGGCAAGGTTGAAGGCGTTGGTCGCCACGTCGCCGGTGTCATCGATCCGCAGACTGTCGAACGGCGCGGCGCGTGTCGCCATGTTGTACGGCCTCGTCAGCACCGATTCACTTCGGATGCCGCGGGGCCCGAACCGCGCCCCCGGCCGGTTCGACGTGCCGATGTCGAAGGGGACGCCGACGATCGCCACATCGAGGTCCTCAGGCGCGGCCCGCCCGGGCAGGCGCATGAACGTGGCGATCCCGCCGAAGCGAGGCATCTGGTTGCCGCCGAGCGGCTGTGGATTCGCGGACATGTCTCGGACTGTATTCCCTGGGACGGCCGGGTCGCCGCCGCAGGCTCAGCGCCGTCGTGCCCGGGTGCCCACAGCGATTCGGAGAGTGCCGTGGCGTTCTCGGCGCCGTCGCACTCCAAAGTGGCGTGTGGTAGCGCTCAGTGCGCCAGCGCGCTCCACATTGGCGTCGGGTGGCGGTCGGGAGTGGCACGATGGGGGGATGATCGAACCCCGTGCGCGGCGTCCGCACATGCCCGGCTACGACGTGCCAGCCGACGACGAGGGCACGTTGCCGTGGTTGTGGGCCGACGAACGGTTGAGCCGCAGCCGCAACTACTGGCTCGTGACCGCTTCGGCTGCCGCCCGCCCGCACGCGCTCCCGGTGTGGGGTGTCTGGTCCTCGGAACACGGCGTCTTCTGGACCAGTTGCGGCCCCGAATCCCGCAAGGCCCGCAACCTCGCCGCGAACCCGGCGTGTGTGGTCGCCCCCGATGACACCACCGAATGCGTATCGCTCGAAGGCCACGCCGTCGCCCTCGTCGACCCGGTTCGCACCGAGATCGCCGTCGCTTCCTACGTCCTCAAGTACGCGGCCGAGGTTGGTGGCAACCCCGATGAGTTCGCCGGATTCATCCGCTCGAACGCCCTGTTCGAGGTCATCCCCGAGCGAGCCTTCGGCATCATCGAACGCCCCGCCGAGTTCAGCACCCGCGCCACCAAATGGGTGTTCTGACGAAGAACGCTCAAGGCGCAGGGCCACCGGCCCACCGGCAATTCACGTAGACTTTCCGACATGACGACAGATGGTCCTCCTGCGTCGAAGGTGCCGCGCCACCGGATCGCGCCGGTCGTGACCAAGCGGTCCATGGCCGATCGCGACCAGCCATGGCGCTATTGGATAACACGTCCGACGAGCGAACGCTTGGCCGCGGTAGAAGATCTGAGGCGCGAGTTCCATGGGTGGCACGATGAATCTCGACCCCGACTTTCTCGACTTCATCTCGTCGTGCATCGACCGTGAAGTCCAGTTCATGATCGTCGGTGGCTACGCCGTCGCTGCTCATGGACACCCCCGGTACACCAAGGATCTGGACGTTTGGGTACTGACGGACGAACTCAATGCCGAGAGACTCCTCCGTGCCCTGACCGACTTCGGCTTCGGCTCGCTCGGCTTGACCACCGAGGACTTCCTTGCCGACGACGTTGTCGTCCAATTCGGCTACGAGCCGGTGCGTATCGACGTGTTGACATCGGCGTCCGGAGTCGATTTCGCCGATTGTTACAAACGGCGCGTCGAGGTCGAGATCGGTGACCTACGCGTGCCGTTCATATCGTTGGCTGATCTACGACGCAATAAGGCCTCCACCGGACGCCTGCGCGATCTGGCGGACCTCGAGGACCTGCCCGACATCGATTGACATCGACGTAGTTCGCTCGACGTCGGGGTCTACAAGCAGACGCTGGGGTCGAGGATCGGGACAACCTTCCGAGGCTGGAGCGCGCGGTCGATGGTCAACCCGGTTGAGGCGCGGGTGGTTGAAACACGGCCGGATCGTCGGATGGAGCGGCATCACGGCAGGTGCGGGGGGTGGCGAAAGACTCGCCGGTTGCGCAGAGCGTCCAGCGGGTGGCTCGCAGGATCTCGAAGCCGGTGGTGGTTTCCCCGACGGCGACCTCGAGCACCGTGCCCGCGATGCCGTTGGACGGCTGGGTCGGGGTCAGGGTTGCGGTGAATTGTCCGGGGTTGGGGGCCGATGGTGGCATCCACCAGGTCGATCCGGTTCCCGTCGACATCGCCGGAGTCATCGTCGCACCGAGATCGTTCAGGAAATCGTCGATCTGGTCGAACGGCTCGATGGCGAACCCCGGTGGGTACCGTTCAGCAAATGTGGCGGTCACATCTGCCGGAGCGACGAGCTCACCCTCGACCGACATCGCCGCGGCGGCAGCCTCGAACGCTTCGGTCGATGGGCAGCTCAGCTGGTAGCGCGTCGCCGTCTGGCGGTTCCAGAATTCGATCGTCGGCGGTGCCTTCACCGCTCGGCGAGGAGTCACCGAGCTCAGCGTCTGTTGCCCGCCCTCGTCGGTGAGCGCGGTGCGGTCGTCGTCGCGGGTGGCGACCAGCTCGCATTCGAGCGACGTGAGTTCGATCGATAGTCGCACGTCGCCTCGCCACAACGGTCGGCTGGGCTGCACCGAGGCGTCGATCGTGACGCCGGCGATCCGAACGGGGTCGGTGGAGGTCAGGAGAGATCCGTCATTGGAATCGGCGGTGTAGATCCGTCCGTCGATCACCAGCCGGTTGGCGTCGATGATGACGAGTTTCAGCAGCGCATTCCGACCGGTTCTGCGGGTGATTGGCAGCCATCGTTGGTCGCCCGAGGCGTGGGCGAATACCTCGCCACACATCGCGACGACCGCGAGTCGGCCGAGTTCGGCGACTTCGTTCAGACACTTGCCGATGAAGGTGGGGACCTCGGGGAGAGCCCGCCACTGGCGCGACACGAGATCGAACTCGGCGGTTCGAGAACCGACTGCTCGACTGAGCACCAGCCGCTCGTCGGCCGCTCCGATGGACACCAAACTGCCATCGCCAGTTGGCGGTCGGTCGGCCGGCGACCAGGTTCCGGTGCGCGTGTCGAGCACCTGCATCGCCTCCGCGCCGACCTGATCGACAACGAAAACCTCGTACCCGCGGGCAGTAGCCGTCGAGGTGGGCGCGACGGTCGAGGGCGGGTTCGTCGGGGTCCACGTGTCGGCGGAGCGTCGCCACAGCCAGCCCGAGGGGAGCACGACGACCGCGTCGTCGGTCGTCAGAACGTGGCGGGCGTCGACCATCGCTTCGGGGGGAGCATCGACGAGCGTCCACTCGTCGGTCGCCGGGGTGTAGCGGGCGAGTTGTTGGGCGGCGTGGACCAGGAACCCTTCGTCGAGCGCGATCGCCTCGGCGAATCCAGTCGACAACGGCGAGGGAGAGACGGCGCGCCACTGCATCGTCGCCAGATCGAAGAAGGCCCCATCACCGACGGGGATCTCCCAGTCACCCCGCTCATCAGCCTCAAAGCCTCCCTGGACGAGGATGCCGGCCGGTGATCCGGCGACCGCCGCGCTCCCCCTATCGGTCAGCGGAGGCGGTGGGATCACGACCGGCGATTGGGTCGCTGCGGCGGCCCCCACCGCCGAGGAGACGGTAGGGAGGGATGAGGTGGCGGGGGATGTGGTGGCGACCGGTTCCGGGTCGATGGCCAGGACACGGGCAACCTCGGGCTTGGGTCGCAGCGCGATCGCGGTCGTGGCTGCGCCGACGACTAACAGCGTGCTCGTGATGATCGCCGCGGCCCGGCGTTTGCGCTGGCGCGCAATGGCTCGATAGGTCAGCTGACGAGCGAGTTCGGTTCCAGCTGGCGACGCAGGCTGGGCGTCGCTGGTTTGGCGCAACACGGCTCGCAGCCGGTCGTCGTCTGGCAGGTCAGGGTGCATGGGGTTCCCTCCTTGGCAGTCGTGCGTCGTCGCTGAGAGCGGCCGCCAGGGTGTGGCGGGCGCGGCTGAGGGCGGACTTCACGGTGCCTTGGCTGACGCCGAGCAGCTCGGCGATCTGATCGATGCTGATGTCGTGGAGGTAATGCAGCACCACCGATTCCCGCTGGCGTAGCGGCAACCGGGCAACGGCCCTCGCGACGTCGATATGGGTGCCGTCGGGTCCGTCGATCGATGCCCGTTGTAACGGGGCGAGTTGAGCTAGCGCCCCGGCCTCGACTCGGCGGCGGCGGAACCACCGGTTGGCCCAATGGATCGCAACCACCGTGATCCAGCCGGGCAGGTTGTCGATCGGCCGGCCGTGGGAGTGCCGGTCGATCGCCCGGGTCACGGCTTCGTCGACAGCTTCCCGGGCCAGCGGATGGTCTCCGCACGCAAGCGCGACCGACCGAACCACTCGGTCATAGTCACGTTCCAAGAATCCGTCGATGTCCATCGGTCTGCATCAGTCTCCACCCACTACGAGTCACGAGCGGCGCATCCGGTTGGCCCGGCGTACCGGGAATGGGCGGCGGCACTGTCTGGTAGCTCTGTCTGGTGGCGGTCGCCTGCGTCGTCGTAGGCTCGCGGCAATGGCGTATCGGTATCTGTGGACACCTCTTCAGTTGGGTCCCGTCACGACGCGCAACCGGATCGTGTTCTCGGCGCACCTGACCAACTACGCCCGTGATGGCAAGCCGACCGACCAGCACGCGGCGTACTACGAGGCCCGCGCCGCGGGTGGTGCGGGTTTGATCATCACCGAGGAGCATTCGACCCATCCGACCGATTGGCCATACGAGAAGTTGATCCACGGGTTCCACCGCGACGTGATTCCGGGCTACCGCAAGATCACCCAGGCGGTCCACCGTCACCGGGTGCCGATCTTCGCTCAGATCAACCACAACGGCGGGCAGGCCTCATCGATGTACTCGCGGTTGCCGGTATGGGCTCCGTCGGCGGTGGCCGACCCGTTGTTCCGCGAGGTGCCCAAGGCGGTGACTCACGCCGACATCGACGAGATCGTCGGCGGGTATGCCCTGGTTGCCGAGCACTGTGCCGAGGGTGGGTTCGACGGCATCGAGTTGCAGTGCAGCCACTCGTCGATCGTGCGTGGATTCCTCTCCCCGGCGACGAACAAGCGCACCGACGAGTACGGCGGGTCGCTGGCCAACCGGGCAAGGCTGCTGCTGCAGATCGTCGCCGCGGTGCGCGGCGTGATCGGCAACGGGTTGGCCCTCGGCGTGCGGATCTGCGGCGACGAGTTGATCGAGGGCGGCACGACGATCGACGACGCCGTCGAGGTCGCCAAGATGGTCGAGGCATCCGGGCAGGTCGACTACGTGAACACCTCGATCGGGGTGGC
>JANNNL010000113.1:0-8492 GCA_031398525.1 Actinomycetes bacterium
GCTGTTCCCGACCGTCTACCGGGTACCAAGCTACGCCCGGTGGCTGCTTCATGAAGCCGACATGACCTCGGCCTACGCCTACCACCGCCAGTTCCTCCAGCTGTTGCAGTGGCGACACCCCGGCAAGCGATGGTTGCTCAAAACCCCCGGTCATCAATGGTGTCTGGCGGAAATGTTCGACGCCTATCCCGACGCCCAGATCATCCATACCCACCGCGACCCGTTGAAGGTGTTGGCATCGGTGGCGTCGCTCACCGCCCACCTGCATCACCTCGGGCGCGAGCACACCTCGCTGCCCGAACTCGCCGCCGAATGGGAGGACTACCTGGTTGTTGGCAACAACCGTTCCGTCGATGCCCGCCTCGATAGGACGGTTCCCGAAGGTGCGGCGATCGATGTGGCGTTCCACCACATGATGACCGACCCGTTCGGCACCATCGTTGCGATCTACGACCAGTTCGGTCTGGAACTCACCGACGACGCCTTGCAGCGGATGCGCGGCTTCCTCGCCGACAACCCGTCCGACAAGCACGGCACCCACACGTACACCTTCTCTGCCACCGGCCTCGACGAAGCCACCATCCGCTCCCGAACCCGCCGCTACTCGGAGTTCTTCAATGTCCCTGAGGAGCCGCTCGGCTAAGTTCCCTCTCGTACGTACGACTTCCATCGTCCATACGACCCACGCCCCGGCCGGTCATAGCGGGGTGCTCGTGATCGGTACGGCATGGTGCACACACAGCGGGCTCAGTAGTAGTCGTACGTGGCGTAACGGTTGAGGACTGTGTGCCTATTCCCCGGAATACAGCCGAGCGACATCGACGAGCTCGACGTCGGAACGTCGAGCGGCAACACGTTCGAGATCGGTCGTGAAACCGGACAAACTCACCAACACACGCTTCACGCCGCCAAGCTTGTCCGCAGCAACGTCAAGTCGGTCGAGCTGAACGGTTCCAACGCGATCGTCCGTGGCTTTCACCTCTCCGACAAGGGTGGGCCGTCGGCCGCCGACCGAGGTTGCCTCGACCCCAACCAAGTCGATCTGACCGACCCCATCCAACTCAGAGGGACCGACCTCGGTCAGAACTCCCCCCGCCGTCGTCACCGAGGCGTAGGCCAACAACCACTCGCGGGCGACGGTTTCCATGTGAGGAGCGACGATTCGCGCGGCAACGTCCGGCCGTACATCGATCCACACCTCGCGAGCCGGACGACGAGCAAGCCGCAACCCGTGGCGCTCCACGACAAGACGATGGAAGCGAACCATCGGCTCGGCCAACTCGTAGACGCTTCGGTTCCTTCGCAAGGGATCGCCGACCTTCACCAACCAGCCCGCATCCGTCGCGACCGTGAGCGCATGCTGCAGCGAGCCACGACTGATCCCAAGCGCCGTCTGGATATCCATCCATCGGCGCGCCCCGTCGGCGACAGCCGACAGCAAACCCCAGTAGAGCTGGCGGTCACCGAGTTGAGGATCCTCACTGACCACGATGCGCCCCTCGCGAAAGAGACTCGACGATGCGTCGAGCAAGCGGCGCACCACCCAAGCGTCGACATCACCGTCGATTGCCGGCGTCTCGCCGTCAGCCAGGACCCGATACGCGGGAGTCCCACCAACGAACGAGTCGAGCCGCAACGCTGCGGCGGGGTTCGACGACAACCCCCAATACCCGGCGGCGGTGCGGTAGGGAAAGGGCTCAACGATCAGCTCAAGAGTCGCTCGCCCCCGTAGAGGGGCATCGCCGTCGAGCAGTCGGCGCATCTCGCCAAAGGCCGAGCCACAGAGCAATAGGCGTGTACCTCCTGAGGCCCCGCCGAGGCCACCGGGCCCCAGCAGATGCTGAATCACCGACGGAACCTCGGGCGCCTTGGCAATCACCCGCTGCACCTCGTCGATCACGACGACAGGCCCATGTCCGTCGGCGTTCGCCCGCAGTATCGTTGCGAACGCATCCGACCACGAGACGAAGCGAAATCGCGCTGCGGCTCATTTAGCATGTTCAAACATGTCATGTCGAACCATGTAATTCTATCCTCGGGGACTACTTCGTGGGTCGGGCGAGGGTGATGGTCGACGTTGAGAGTCGATCGAAAATGCGGAGATCGGCGCGGATCGGCCACCACTCGTAGAGGAATATCTCCATCGGGCGCCACATCGCCACCCACGGGGCGATGGTCAGGCCCTCTTGCACCAGGTCGGTGAACGCGCTGTTGGTCGGCGCTTCGATCAGGCGGGTCACGGTGGTCAGTACCACGAACACGATCAGACCGATCGCCAAGCTGACTCGTCCGGTTTTGAACAGACCCGAGAGCTGGCGGGCCGACGCCCAGCGGCGGTACGCGAAGTGGTTGTGAATGCCGTGGATGATCAAATCCTCGCGACCGTGGGCGCTGTCGTCGCCGACCACGATGGTGATCTCGATCGGAGCTCGCCGAGGCTGCTCCTCGGCCCACTCGGTGATCCACTCACTCACCTCTACGTCAAGGTCGCGCAGCTGGATCGGGTGAGGGTCCATCGGGTTGAACAGCAACTCGGCAGAGTCGACCCGCACAAGAATCGGCCCGCTGCTCGGGTCGAAGGAAGGATCGGTCCAGTCGCGGGTTTCCATCCTCAAAGTCTCGCCGCGTCGCAGCGCCGTACCGGGGACCACCCAAGCGTCAGGCCGACCGCTACTCTCGGGCGATGAGCAGCATCACCGTGGTCAGCACTGACGCCGACTACGCCGCGGTGCGTCGACTGCTCGGGGCATATCAGCGGGCGGTCGAGAGCATGGCGAACGACGCCGAGATCTGTCCTTGATTCGATGACATCTCCACGGAGCTGGTCGAGCTCCGTTTGTTCTACGAAGCCCCGGGATTTCTATTGCTCGCCCGAGGCGACGACGACTCCCCTGCGGGCTGCGTTGGGCTGCGCACCGTGGCCGACGGAGTCGGTGAGGTCCGGCGATTGTTCGTCGATCCCACCCACCGCACCGGCGGACTCGGCCGAGCCGTCGTGCGGGAGCTCATCTCCCACGCGCAAGCCCGCGGGATACGCCGGCTCGTGTTGAATACCCTGCCGACGATGGCCCACGCGGTCGAGATGTACCGCTCGATCGGCTTCACGCCGACGGCACCGTACCTAGAGAACCCGATCGAGGGTGTGCTGTTCTTCGAACTCGCCCTCTGCGCGTCGTAGACGCCGTGGTTGCGGCGACCGCCCCACCAGCCGTCCCCGACGATGCCCGGTCGGCGTGGTCGACATTTGCCCTGGTCGCCGGAGCGATGGTCGTCGGCTCGCTCAACTACTCGATCGTCTTCGTTGCCTTCCCCGAGCTACAGCGGGCGTTCGGCCGGTCTGCGTCGGCGGTCTCGTGGTCGGTGACGGCGTTCTCGATCACCGTCGCCGCGTTGACGATGCCGTCTGGGTGGCTGGCCGATCGACTGGGGCGACGACGCCAATTCTTGCTCGGGGTGATGATCTTTGCGGTCGGGTCGGCTCTGGTCGCGCTCGCCCCGAGTCTCGGCTTCCTGATCGCGGCCCGCGTGGTGCAGGCGGCCGGGCTGGCCGCCGAAGCTCCTGCGGCCCAGGCGATCGTGCTCGCCGCGTTTCCCGTGGCGCGACGGTCCACGGCCGTCGGGGCGATCGGTGCAGTCGGTGGGCTGTGCTCGGCGATCGGCCCGGTGGTCGGCGGCGTCCTGATCGACTTGGTCGGCTGGCGGTGGACGTTCGCCGTCAGCGTGCCGATCAGCGTTGCGACCGTCGTTGTTGGCTGGACCCGACTGCCGCTCGACCCGCCGCGAGCCGTCACCGACGGGCGTCGGCCGCTGCCCGACCTGATCGGCACGGCGTTGTTGATCGTCGGGATTACGCTGTTGGCCCTCGGCATCGTGCAGGCCGACGACTGGGGGTGGGCCAGTCGCAAGACGATTGGCTGCCTGGTCATTGCGGTGATCGCGCTCGTCGCACTGGGGAGACGATCAAGGCACCACCCCGATCCGATCGTCGATCTGAGCCTGTGGCGCAACCGCAACTTCCGGATTGGAACGGTGCTGAGCTTCGTGATCGCCGGCCACTTCGGCTCGGTGTTCCTGACCAGCATGGTGATGCTCACCGAGGTCTGGGGGTTCAGCCGGTTCCGGGGAGGGCTCGCGGTGGCGATGATTCCGACGATCGCCGGGCCGCTCACCTTCGCTGCCGGGCGGTGGGCCGACCGCCACGGTCATGCCCGGGTGATCGTCCCCGGCGCGGCGCTGTTCGTCGCCGCCGGCGCCTTCCTGGTGGCAACCGTCGGCGAATCGCGCCAGCTACTCAGCGTCTGGTTACCCGGCGTGGTCCTCTACGCCACGGCCGTCGGCCTCTCCCACGCGGCCTGCCAATCGGTCGCCCTCTCGCAGATCTCAACCGATCGACTGGGCCGGGCCGGGTCGACCGCCCGTATCTTCACCGACCTCGGCAACACGATCTGGGTGGCGATCGCGGTGGCGATCGTCGCCGGGGCACCCGACACGATCACCGGGGTGCGGAGGGTGTTCGCCACGATGATCCTCGTCGGACTCGTTGGCATTCCGGTCGCCAGCCGCATCCGATCCCGCCAGACGTGACGACTTCGCGCCAGCATAAGGACTTCGGCCCGGTACCCGGCCATCGGCTGACTTGACGCTACCGTCGGGTGATGAGCAACTTCTTCGCCGACTACCTGGCCTCGTGGGCGACGCTGGACGTCGACACCGTGATGGCGTTCTTTACCGACGACATCGTCTATCGCGACATGACGATCGGCCACGGCGCCAGCGGGATCGCCGAGATGCGTCGATTCACCCGACATTCGTTCAAGAACATGCCCGATGCGTCGTTCGACTACGTCCGCCACGTCAGCAACGGCACCGCGTACTCGATCGAGTGGGTCATGCAGCCGATGAACATTCCGGGGGTGTCGTTCGGCGTCACGCGCGACGGCAAGATTTGCGAGAACCGCGACTACTGGAACGGCGCCGCCTTCAAGGTCCCCAACACCTGAGGCCAGTCAGCCAATAGGTCAGCCGGCACGGCGTCCGGCGAAGTGAGCGATGATCTCGGTCCCGAACCATTCGATCGAGTCGATCGAGGCGGCGGGGTCGTCGCCGCAGAGGTTGAACGCCACCCAGTCAACGCCGATCGCGGCAAGGCGACCGACATCGTCGCGCATCTGCTCGGGGTTCGGTTGCGTACGGATGTCGAGCATCGGCCAGATACCGGTATTGATGATCTCCAGGGTTGCCGGGTCGCGCCCCGCCGCCGCACATCGCGCCCGAACCTCGGCAACCCGGTCGGCGAACGCGTCGACGGTCGGGATGGCGACGGTTCGCAGTGTGCTCATCCGGTCGTCGCCGACCATCATCCCGATCCACCCCTGCCCCTCACGGACCACCCACTCGGTCGCCCAGGCGGTGTTCCCATGGAGCCACAACGGCGGGTGGGGACGCTGGAATGCCGAGGGCACTGAGCGGACTCCACGGGCCGAGTAGCCATACCCCTCGATCGTCACGTCGTGTCCAGCCCAGGCCTGTTTGCATACGGCCAGCGCCTCCTCGAAGCGGGCGCGACGGTTGTCGGGGTCGACGCCGAGGGCGTAGAACTCCGACTTCAAGTACCCGGTGCCCATCCCGATGGTCAGGCGACCTTCGCTCAGGTGGTCGAGCGTCGCCACCTGGTGAGCGGTGACGAACGGGTTGCGGTACGTGGGCAGCAGCACGTAGGTCAGCAGCCGAATCGTCGAGGTGACCGCGGCGCAGAAGCCGAGCGAGGTGAACAGATCAGCGACACCCTCGCCCCCTGATTCGACCCAGCGGCCCGACGGGGCGGGATGGTCAGTGAACGCGATGGCGTCAAATCCGACCTGCTCAGCAGTGGTGGCGAACCGTTTCGTTTCCCCCGGTGAAATGATCGCCGAGCTCCAGCGGGGGTCGCCCACGCCGTGCTGTAGGCCGAACTTCATCGACGATCCCTGCGACTCATACCGATCATGCCGGCAGTTCGTAGAACTGGCGGGCCCACTTGCGCAAGGCTCCGTAGGGCTGGGCGTCCTGGCGGGCGAAGGCCGGAGTTTCGACGTACACCTGGTGACGCCAGATATTCAGGTCGTCGGCGAGGGTGACGAGGAATTGCTGGGTAGCCCGTTCGACCAGGTGGGCGGGCGGCGCGTCGTTTGTGTCGCCCGGCTCGCCGGGCCACCAGATCGAATAGAACAGATCGGACGTGGAGTTATCGACCGGGGTGGTGAAGAAGATCAGCCGGTAGTGGTACGACCCCTCGAAGAACGCATACGATCCGCCGACCCCGCAAGCGATCGAGTGGTTCTTCAGCGCAATCCGCTCCCCGCCGTCGGCGAGTGGGATGGGGAATCCACCGGTGGTGCGATACAGCGGCCCGTCGACCTCCCAACTCAACAGCCGGGGCGTGACGGTCGCCCCGTGGACGTGCTCGAAGTGGACGGTGTCTGGCGCGTTCTCGAGCGTGATCTGCGGATGAACGGGTTCACCGGAGTACATCACCGACATCTCCGGGTACGACCGGTAGTAGTCAGCCGGGTCCGCGGCGGGCAGCGTGGCAACGGCCCCGAACAGGTCGGGCAGATCCCACCGCGGCGGTCCGCCCGCCGGATCGTGCCAGACGAACACACAGCCATACCGTTCGGCGACCGGCCAGACCTTCAGGCGATGCGAGACGTTCGGCGTGTCTTGGTAGGGGATGAACTTGTTGACGCCGTCGGGCCCATAACCCCAACCGTGGTACGGACAGACGACGCACTCATCTTTGACCTTGCCGCCGTAGCCGAGGTGGGCTCCGAGGTGGGGGCAATGGGCATCGAGCACGCTCAACACCCCGTCGGCCGTGCGATAGGCAACCTGGTGTCCACCCAGATACTGCAGCGGCTTAACGGTGCCGGGAGCGATCTCCGCACTCCAGGCGACCATGAACCAGCCGGTCGGCTACCAGGTGAACGGGACCTTCATCGCCCTCGCCTAGCGCTTGGAACGGGCAGCGAACGCCGCCACCTTGTCGAGGTACTCCTGCGTCTGCAGCAGCATCGTGTTGGCCATTCGGTCGACGTGGCGGGCGGTGCGCCGGTCGGAATCCCGAGCGGCGTCGATGGTGATCTTGGCCAGACCGAGGGCCTCGGGCGAGAGGCCAATCAGCTTGCGCACCCACGCGTCGACGGCCTCGTGGAATCCTTCCTCGGGGAGCACCCGATGGACGAACCCCATGGTCAGGGCCAGGTTGGCGTCGACGTTCTCGCCGGCCATCGCCAACCACCGGGCCCAATGCGGGCCGACCAGGCGGGTGAACCGGCTGATCCCACCCGAGCCGGGCAACACGGCGAGCATCGGCACCTCGGGCAGCCCGAATGTCGCCCGCTCGCTGGCGAACCGGAAGTCGCATGACGAACCCATCTCGACACCCATGCCCAAACACGGACCCTGGGCGGCGAGGATGATCGGCTTCTCGATCCGCTCCATCTCGTCGAACAACTCGTGCAGCCGGCGATAGTTACGCCGCAGGGCAACCCCCGATTTCGACTGCTCGCCCATCTGGCCGATGTCTTTGCCGGCGGTGAAATAGCGACCCTCCGCCGTGACGATCAACGCCCGCTGGGCCTCGTCATCGGCGAGGTCGACGACCGCGGCGCGGATCACGTCGACCATCTCGTCGGACACGGCGTTCAACTTGTGGTCGCGGGTGAACGTGAGAGTGATAATCCCGTCGGAATCAACCCGGCGAATCTGGTCCTCAACGGACTCAGTCGTGCTCATCCCTGCGCTCATGAACCTATGTTGACACAAGTGTCAGATTCGCAGGAGCCCCGGGGCGGCTACCGAGGCCACCGGGCGAGGCGTTCGACGTCGTTGAGGTCGAGGTGGTTGCGCATGTACTCCCCCGCCGCGTCGCGTGGCGGGGTGTAATCCCACGGGGTGAACGTGCCGGCTCGCATCGCCGTGTCGATCAGGCGGCGGCGGGCCTGGTCGGCGAGCACCTCGGCGGTGAGCCGGTCCATGTCCCATCGATCGGCGACCTCCGCCCGCAACGTCGCCGCCGTCGCCGCCGCCGACGGATCGGCGGCCAGATTGTGCAACTCGTGGGGGTCAACGGCCAGGTCGTAGAGCTGATCGGGGTCGGCTGGACAGTGGACGAACTTCAGTGACCCGCGGCGGATCATCACGATCGGGGCCTTGGACCCCTCGGCCATGTACTCGCCGATCACCGTTCGCTCGGGCTCGGCGACACCCTGGCAGAGCCCGACGATCGACGTTCCGGCGAGCGGCTCGACCGGGTCGGTGGTGACGCCCGCCAAGTCCATCAGGGTGGGCAGCACATCGACCAGTGATACCGGCTCGGCGACCCGCGACGGCGCAAAGCGGCCCGGGGCATGGACGATCAACGGGATCCGCGCCGAGCCCTCGAAGTAGTTCATCTTGTACCAGAGCCCCCGCTCACCGAGCATGTCGCCGTGATCGGCAAGCAACACAACGAC
>JANNNL010000442.1:0-7760 GCA_031398525.1 Actinomycetes bacterium
TGCCGGTTGCCGCGTGGATCGCCGCCATCGGGATCGGCACCGTCGGAGGCATCGCTCTGTTCGGCGCCGGCGCCTCGCCATCGCCGCCGTCGGGCGACATGGATCATGCAACGCCGACGACAAGCGACGGCGTGCTCACCGCAGCCCCAGCCCGTCGGTGTCGAGGTAGCCCGACGCAAGTCGTCACGGTGAGTGCCCAACGACTGGCCATACCTCGGTGGCTGCTGAGTGTTCTGCTCGTTGTCGGAGCAGGGTCTTTCCGCCGCCGGCGCGGCCGTCGAACATCGAGTCGCCCGACACGGTTGCCGTCGCCCTTTGGCCGTGTCCCTGGCCCACGGTGCGGCGGCGGGGGTCGCCGACGATCTGTCGTGGGACAGCCTGCGTATCACCGGCGACGTGGGCGACTCGTTCGCCGACCGACTCGAAATCACTGGGTCACGACTGACCGACGTTCGGTTGACCGGGGCTCAACTCCATCGACTGCGGATGATCGATTGTGTGGTCGAACGCAGCGAAATCTCCGGGGCGATGCTCGAAGACGCCTCATTCCAGCGGGTTGAGTTCGTCGACTGCCGAATGTCGGGCGTGGTGTTGACCACGTCGACGATGCGTCATGTGCGGTTCACGGGCTGCCGGATGGATCACGCCAGCCTGCGGATGGCCTCGACCAACCCGGGCATCTTCGAGCGCTGCGATCCACGAGGTGTCGATTTCCATGCCGCAACGCTGGGCAGGTGCCGGCTGGTCGAGTGTGATCTGACCGGTGCCGACTTTCCCAGGCATCGACGGCCGGAATGATGCTCCACGGATCGGATCTCACCGATCTCGTCGGCGGAGCGGCCCTGCGAGGTGTCACCATCGATTCGGCCCAGATCGTCCCGTTGGCTCTCGCGATGTTCGACGCGCTCGGGATCATCGTGTCGGCTATCGGATCTGACCGACCACCGAAGTCGGGGTGAACGTGGCGAGCAGTCGCTGCTCGGTGACCATCGCCCTGCGATAGTCGTCCCAGTTCGGGTGCGGGCCGCCGGCGACGCGTTCGTAGTACGCAACGAGGGCGTCGCTGGTCCGATCGTCGGGACAGGTCGTCGGAGGCGACAACTCAACCCTGCCGTCGAAGGCGAGGTAGCTCCACGACGCCGGATCGGTGAGATGGAGCACCGCACGCGGGTCACGACGTAGGTTGCGAGTCTTGGCCCGCGTCTCGGTCAGCGAGATCACGAACGTGCCATCAAGTACGGCGTAGACGATGTCTGATGACTGCGGCCGACCGTCGGACCGGATAGTGATCAGCACGCCGTTCTTGCGAGCGGCGGCCCATTCGATGGCAGTGGTGAGATCCATACACCCAGCCAATCACATCGCGCCCGGGCTCGGCGCGGCCGCTAGCGTCGGGCGTATATGGCGTATTGGCTGATGAAGTCCGAACCCGATGTGTTTGGCTACGACGACCTCGTGACCAACAAGCGTGAGGGGTGGGACGGCATCCGCAACTACCAGGCGCGCAACTTCCTGCGGGCGATGGCCGTTGGGGATCAGGCGATCTTCTACCACTCGAATGCCACGCCGCCGGGTGTCGCCGGGATCTGCAAGATCGTCAAGGGGGCCGAACCCGATCCGAAGCAGTTCGATCCGACGTCGAAGTACTACGACCCGGCCTCGAAGCCGTCTGATCCGCGCTGGGATTGGGTGACGGTTGCCCCGGTCAAGGCCCTCACCTTCGTCTCGCTGGACGAGCTACGCGGCATGCCGGAGCTGGTTGATTGCCGGTTGTTGGCCCGCGGCAACCGACTGTCGGTGATCCCGCTCGCCGACGACGAGTTCGAGGCGATCGTCGCCTACTCCAAGGCCAAACGCAAGGCCGTCAAGAAGTAGCGGCCAGCGCGGCGGCGACTCGAGTGAGAGCCTCGTCGATGTCGTCGTCGGTGGTCTGGAAGCTGGTGACCAGGCGGATCACGCCCGGGCCCATCTCGTAGAAGTACAGCTCCGAGCCGGCCATCCGCGCCGACACCTCGGGGGCGACCCGGGCAAACAGCATGTTGACCTGCGGTTCGGCCACGAACTCGACACTTAGCTCGCGCAGGCCCGCGGCCAGTCGCTGCATCATCGCATTGGCGTTTCCGGCGAGTCGCAACCAGAGGTTGCCGGTGAGATACGTCTCGATCTGCGCCGACTGGAAACGCATTTTCGAGGCCACGTGACCGGCGCGCTTCACCCGGTAGACCAACTCCTCGGACGCCGCCGCGTTGAAGCTGACGATCGCGTCGGTGGATACCGCGCCGTTCTTGATCGCCCCCAGCGACATCACGTCGACACCCGCCCGCCACGTCAGATCGGCCGGGGAACAACCGAGCGCAGCGATGGCATTGGCCACCCGCGCGCCATCAAGGTGTACACGAAGACCCTGGTCATGAGCAATACTCGCCAATTCGGTGACCTCGGCGACGGAATAGATCGACCCGAAGTCGGTCGGCGACGTGAGCGACAGCACCGACGGCTGGGAGTGATGCGGATCACCCCAGCGAGTCTCGGCAAAGGCGTACCGGACAGCTGACGGGCTGACCTTGTAATCGTCACCACCGATGCCGCGCAGCGCCGCTCCCCCACCGAACATCGAGGTCGCTGCGCACTCCGAGCGCAGAATGTGCGCCGTGTCGTGGCACAACACCGCCCCCCACGGCGGACAGACCGCCGACAGCCCAATGGCATTCGCCGCCGTCCCCGAGCTGACCGGAAAGACCTGCACCCCCGGGAACTCGAACACCTCCGCGGCCCGCTCGTGGACGCGCGCCGTCCACTCGTCGCCCCCATACGCCAGCGCGGAGCCGACATTGGCCGCGACGATCGCGTCAACGAGCTCGGGAGCAGCACCCGCCGCGTTATCGCTGCGGAACTCAATCGGCCGAAGTGTTAAGGGAGAATCTGAAGTCGGGCTCACCCCCGACTGTCTAGCCGCCAACCGGTTCTCGAGCACAGCCTCGGCACGCTCGCGCACCGTTCGATCGTTCAGCGACCAACAGCCAGGCTCAGGTACCGCTGGTGTGGGTCCGGAGGGCCGAGCCGCTGCCGTCCCAGCCATCGTGGGCCGCCTTCCACCGGGCGAACGTGGTCACGATGCGCTCGGTATGCGAGTGCAACTCGGTGAAGCACCCGATGGCCGAGCGCGTGTCGAAGTAGCAGGCGGTGATGTCATTGGCCTCCAACTCGCAGGCAATCTCGAAGCCCTCCTCGATCAGGCGTTGACGAGCACCGGCGTAGTCGGGCACCAGATGGGCGACGTGGTGGTGGCCGAATGAACCGGGCGCGAACATGTCGCGGTAGATCGAGGGTTGGTCGTCGTGTTGCTCTATCAGTTGGATCTGGCAGTCACCGGCATAGGCAAATGCGTATGAGACGTCGGCCTCGATGGAAGTGCCGCGGTAGTCGAACGCGTCGGCGCGGTGGTGGGCCGCCAGGAAGAACGGGCCGGCACCGGTGGTTCGGGCCCAGTGGGACGCGGCGGCGGCTAGGTCCTCGACGAAGTAGGCGTACTGAAAGATCCCGGGAGTTCGCATTGGCAGAGTCTGGCGCGGCGGCACATAGTCTCGATTCATGACGAGCCGCGAGCAGGCCACCGACGGGCAGGCCACCAGTGAACCGGCCGGCGCATCAGCCGTCAACGAGCCGATCTTGCGGGGTATTCGGGTGGTCGACATGACCCACTACCTCGCCGGGCCGACGGTGACCCGGATGATGGCCGAGCTCGGTGCCGACATCGTCAAGATCGAACAACCACCGTACGGCGATGCCAGCCGCACGCTGGCCGTCATCCGCAACGGCCGATCGGGCTACTTCGTCTCGCAGAACCGCGGCAAACGCAGCCTGTGTCTCGACATCACCGATCCACGGGGCCGCCAGGTGCTCGACGAGTTGATCGCCCGCGCTGATGTCGTCGTCGAAAACTACGGGCCGGGAGTGCTCGAAAAACGGGGCCTGGGCTGGGCCGATCTGCATACCCGCCACCCGCGTCTGATCATGGCCTCGATCTCGGGCTTCGGTCGCCAGGGGGCGTACAGCCACAAGGCGGCGTTCGATTCGATCGCCCAGGCCTACAGCGGGATCATGGCGCTCACCGGCACGGCCGATGGCCCGCCGATGCCGGTCGGCGCGTCGATCGGCGATGTCTCAGCCGGAGTCCATGCCGTTGCCGGGATTGGCATGGCGTTGTTCCATCGGGAACGCACCGGCCGGGGTCAGCACATCGATATCTCGATGGTCGACGCGCTCGTCCACTCCCACGACATCGCCATCCAGGGCCCGCCGCTCACCAGTGGGCGTTGGGCCCCGAAACGCAGCGGTCAACGATCGGCGCTCAACGCACCGATGGGCGTCTATCACGGGGTCACCGGGTGGATCGTGCTCCACGTCATGCAGGGTCAATGGGCTGGCTTCTGTCGGGCGGTCGGCCACCCCGAATGGGAGCACGACGAACGGTTCAGCGGGCTTCGCGAACGTCACCGCAATCGCGACGAGCTGAACGCCTTGGTCGAGGAGTGGATGGCGGACCAAGCCGACGATGCCAGTCTGCTCGCCCAGCTCGAAGCCCACCGAGTGCCGTGCGCGCTGGTACTTGACCCCCAGGACATCCCCGACCACCCGTACTTCGTTGATCGCGGTGCCGTCCGTCGAGTACCCGACCCGGTCCTCGGCGAGGTTGTCGTTCCCGGCAACCCCCTGCGATTCTCCGAACAACCCAACCATCTGGAACTTGTCGCGCCGCTGCTCGGAGAACACAATGCCGATGTCCTCACCGAACTCGGCTACGACCAGACGACGATTGACGGCCTGCTCACCGACAAGGTCCTTCACCGGGGCGATACGTAGGCACGAACTGGCCGACCATCTGGCAGGCTGCCTGGCGTGACTACGGAGCACTACGACCTGATCATCATCGGTGCCGGTTCGGGCAATTCGATCATCGGCCCCGAGATGGACGACTGGCGGATCGCGATGGTCGAGCGGTCGACGTTCGGCGGCACGTGCCTCAACCGCGGCTGCATCCCGTCGAAAATGCTGATCTACGCTGCCGATGTGGCCGAGTCCGCGGCGAGTGCGGCGCCGTACGGCGTGGATGCGAGCTTCAACGGGGCCGATTGGCCGGCGATCGTGCAGCGGGTGTTCGGGCGCATCGACCCGATTGCCGAGGGGGGACGGCGGTATCGCCACAGCCTCGCCAACGTCGATGTCTACGAGAACGACGCATATTTCGTCGCCGAACGCAGTCTGCAGGTCGGCGAGACCACCATCATCGGCGACCGAGTGGTCATTGCCGCCGGGGCGCGCTCGTTCATTCCCGACGTGCCGGGCCTCGACAAGGTGCCGTTCCACACCAGCGACACGATCATGCGCATCGATCGCCAACCGCAGCACCTGGTGATCCTCGGGGGCGGGTTCATCGCCACCGAGGTCGGCCATGTCTTTCGATCGCTCGGTTCGAAGGTGACGATCATCAACCGCGGCCATCGTCTACTCAGCGCCGAGGATCGCGATATCTCCGCCCGTTTCACCGAGCGTGCCTATGAGCGGTTCGACCTCCACCTGGGAGCTCATGTGGATCGAGTCGACGCCACGGACGGGGGCGTCGCGGTCGAACTGCGCTGCGGCGACGAAACCTATGTGGTCGAGGGCGACGTGTTGCTCGTCGCGGCGGGACGTGTCGCCAACGGCGACGAACTCCGGGCTCCCGTCGCAGGCGTCGAACTCGACCGCCACGGCAACGTGCGGGTGGACGAGTTCGGACGGACCACGAGCGACGACGTGTGGGCGCTCGGTGACATCAACGGTCGCCACCAGCTCAAACATATGGCCAACGGCGAGGCGAAGGTCGTGCGCCACAACCTGTTGCACCCCGACGACCTGCGAAAGTTCGACGACCGGGCTGCGCCCCACGCCGTGTTCACCAGCCCCCAGATCGGTGCGGTCGGGCTCACCGAAGACCAGGCCCGCTCCACCCACGGTGATATCGCCGTGATTACGCAACCCTATGGTGCCGCCGCCTACGGCTGGGCGCTGGAAGACACCCACGGCTTCGCCAAGCTGATCGCCGATCGTTCCACCCGGCAGCTCATCGGGGCCCACATCATTGGTTACCAGGCATCGATCCTCGTCCAGTTGCTCGTGCAGGGTATGCATCTCGGCTCGACGATCGATGAGATGGCGACGGGGCAAGTCTGGATTCACCCCGCCCTCTGCGAGGTGGTCGAGCAGGCCCTGCTCTCGCTGATCGAGGCGGTTGACGCCCCGGCGTAGTGTTCCGCCTATGGAGCGGCATGGGCAGCGAGCAGTAATCAGCGCATGGGTGATCGGCTTGATCGGAGCGCTCGGAGCCTGTGGCGACCCGAACGATCCGGCCAGCCAGGCCGCTCCACCAGCTATGGAGGCCACCGCCGACGCGGCCGCTACGACGGCAGAGGTGACCGACACGGCGCCCGAGGTCACCGAGCCGGGCATCGAAGCGGGCGTCGACGACACCATCGTCAGCAGCGACGAACTGGTCGCCGTTGGCCCGCTCGGTGGGGTGACGATCGATGACCCGTTCCCCGCCCAGGCTGATTCGGCGACCGACCCTGCGCTGGCCGAAACCGCGGTTCGTTACGCCTTCCAGCACTGGATTCTGATCGACTTCGATCGCGATCTGCGCGCCAAACTGATCGAGAACGGCGAAGACAACGCCCAAGGGCTGCACGACGGCCTGCAGGCCGCTCGGGGCGTCGCCGAGTTTGCCCGGTTCGCCGTCGACGAAGTGCGGTTCACCGACGCAGAACGCGCCGATGTCAGTTTCCGCATCCAGTGGAACGACGGTCAGTCGCCGTACTTCCCGAATGCGATGTCGGGCGAGGCGCTGTTCCAGAACGGCTCGTGGCGGGTCGGCGGCACGACCCTGTGCATCCTGGCGCTCGGTTCCGGCCAGGCGTGTGGTGGGTTGGGTGCTGAGCAACCGGTACCGGCCGCAGCCATTCAGGTCTTCGGTGTGCCGATCAGTGGATGGGCGACCCGGAGTTCGGCGGCATCGTGCCGGTACCCGGGAGCGGCACATGGACCAAGCAGACAACAATCATCGCGGCCGACGGCACCCAGCAGATCCAAGACCTTGAGCTGTGGGTCGCTACCGAGATTCTCGTCGGCGCGTCGAAGATGGACCCCGAGAGCATGGCGTTGGTGTTGGCATCGGGCCGATTCGGTCTCCCCGATGGCGAGCCGGAGCTGCTCGGCGATCGTCCGGTGCGGATCCTCGTCGATGAGTTCGGTGCTCAGATGGTGATCGTGCGAGCCGACGATGTCGTCGTGCGGCTCTCTACCCAAGGCATGACCGGCCCGCAGCTCCGAGCAATCGCCGGTTCGATCGGCTCACTCGCCGAACTCCCCGCCGATTTGACGGCCCCCGGTATCGCCGAGTGATCTCGAACCCCGGTCACCGTCGGCACGTGGCCGGTGACACAGCGGGCCCGCATGGCCGTGGCAAGCACGAACGGTAACGTCCGGGTTATGGATCATCGTTCGCAGAACGGCGCCCCCACGAGACCCGGTGCCGGGCCCGTAACCGAAAGACTCGGCGACCGCAGCCCGTTCGGGGCCATTGAACTCCTCGACCACGAGGGACTCGTCGCCGCCCAGCGCGAGACCCTACGCACGCCGCGCCGCCGACCTTCGTATAGCGCGAAAGCGCTGTTCACGGTGATGGACCTGGTGTACGGCAAGGCTCGAACGCTGTCAAAATTCCG
>JANNNL010000467.1:0-5141 GCA_031398525.1 Actinomycetes bacterium
GCTGGCCAGCCACAGCACGAGCACCTGCTGGCGTTGATCAGTTCCCAGGGACGCGGTCATCGGAGTCGGCCTCGCTGCTCGGTGCGGGTGAGATACCAGTCGACGTCAAAGCGCTGGTCACCGCTCAGATAGCGCCACAACTTGGCCCGCTGCACGGTCTCCAACCGGTGCACCGACGGCTCGTACCAGGGCTCGGTACCGCGCAGTTTGGCGGCGACCGTCGCTGCGTCCATCTGGGCGAACATGTGATCATCGGCCGCGTTGCGGTCCCACAGATCGCTGGTGTCCCACAGCATCAGCTGACGTTGGGTGGGGTTGAGCCGCAGCTTGCCCATCACCCGCAGCGTCTCGCTGTGATTCGGCGCGCCGGCGTGCCACAGGCCCTGGTGGAAGATGAGCACGGTACCTGCTTCGCCGACGAAGTATTCCTCGCCAAGCAGGTGCTGGTAGCGCGACACGTCGTCCATGTTGACCCGGCGCAGGTGGCTGCCAGGCACGAACCGGGTGCCGCCGGCCCGCGCCGCGATGTCGTGGGGAAACCAGAAGAGTTGAATGTCGAAGGCCAGGCCCTCGTCGATGATCGCGTCGCAGTGAAGGCCTTGGGCGGTGCGGTCGCCGGGCATCTTCAGGTGGACGAAATGGTGATCGACCACGGGGTCCGCCCCGACCAGCGAGGCGATCGCCCCGGCGATTTCGGGTACCCGGACCATTCGCCCGAACGGCGAATCGGTGGCATAGGCGTCGGCCAGCGGGGTGCCCGAACGCGGCGGGCGCACTGTCATCTCGTCGTCGCCACCATCACCGTCACCACCGTCACCGGCGCGGATGCCGCGGAACTCGTCGAGCCACGAACGAAACAGCCCAGGGAGCTCGTCAATCGCCTGGGCGTTGAGCTCGGGCGGCACCACGGCGTCGAAGCGGAGGAACCCCCGCGAGACGAACGACGCCATCTGGTCCGTGCTGAGGAGGACAGGTGTAGTCATCACCCTCGTTTAGCGCATCACGCCGTGAGCTGAGCGACCCAGCGATGCAGGTTCTGATTGCCGCGCTCGTTGCGGCCGAAGCGGAAGACGTCATCGGCCAAGGCATCGAACCGGCGACCGATCTTCATCACCGTCACGAAATCCTCGTCATAGGTGACCCGCTCGTAGAGCGCCCGCTTGCGTTCAGCCTCGTCACGAGCTTCGTCGGTGACCAACGGCTGGCGGAAGTATTGGTACTGCACCACGCGGCACTGGTCGACGGTCGGGCCGGGGAACAGACGACTGACCATCAGCCCACCTCCCGGCTGCCCCGAAATCGAGATGTTCGGGAAGATGTAGTGGACCAGGCTCATTGCCTGCAGCAGATCCCATGACTCCACCGGTTCGTCGCGCATCGTCACGATCGGTTTGTTGGCGAACCCGAGCCGCAAGTGCGGGCCCCACAGATCGTAGGTGTTGCGGTTGGTGATCGACTTGATGCCGATCGTCTTACCGTGCAGGTAGCCCAGGTGGTAGCCGTCGACGTAGCCGTCGGCCGTTGCCTTCCAGTTGCCGCTCGGCAAGGAGGTCTCGACGTCGTGGCGGAACAGCTTGTCGAGCTGCAGCATCTCGAGCCCAGACGACATGTCGCCCAGCCACTCATCGATGTCGAAGGTCGCCCCCGGGGTGAGTACGGCGAACACCGCGCCCGCCCGCTCGGCGGTTGGCAGTTCGATCAGGCCGGTGGCGTCCATCCCCTCGAATGCCTCGGGCCCGGTGATGTGGGTGATTTTGCCCTGTGTGTCGTAGACCCACGCGTGGTACGGACAGGTAAACCGCCGGCCCGTCCCGAAGCAGCTGTCAACCACCGGCGCGCCCCGATGCCGACAGGCATTGATGAATGCCCGGGCGACGCCGTCGGTGCCGCGGATGACCACGATCGGGCGGTCGGCAATATCGAGGCTTGTGAACGAACCCGTGTCGGGAATGTCGCATGACAGGGCGACCATCAACGGTGACCGACGGAAGATGTGTTCCATCTCGGCTTCGAACTGTTCGGGGTTGCGATAGGTGTCGACGGGGACCAACAGCATCTCGCCGCCGTAGTCACCACGAGCGGCATCGACATTGGCCAGCAGGCGCTGGGCCACCTCGGTCAAGGGAGTTGCGGCCACGATTCCTCCTGAGGAATTGAACTTCGACCAACTGTATCAGCGAGCCCAATCCAGGGTCTTTCGTACCGTGGTACGATCACACCCATGAACGTCGACAAGATGAGTATTTCGCTGGAAGCCGATCTCGGTGACGCCGTGCGCTCGGCAGCTCGGCGCTCGGGACGAGGCCTGTCGTCATGGCTTGCCGAGGCCGCCGCCGACAAGTTGCGAGCCGAGGCCCTGCGCGACTACCTCGATGATTGGGAAGCGGAACACGGTGCCTTTACCGCGGCGGAATTGGCCGCAGCCGAAGTAGATCTCGGTCTGCGGGCGAGTGACCAAGCCGCGTGAGCGCGCTCATTCTTGATGCAGGCGCGTTGATCGCCGCCGAGAACGACGACCGTGCGTTCCTGGCCCGCGCTCGCGTCGCCGAACAGCACGGCCGCAAGCTTCGCACCACGTCGGTCGTGCTGGCCCAGGTCTGGCGGGACGCCACCGGCCGTCAGGCGAAACTGGCTCGATTCCTGAAGGCGGTAGAGATCCTCGAGGTCAGCGAGGAGACTGGACGGCACATCGGGCTCCTGTTGGCAAAGTCAGCGACTCGTGACGTCGTCGATGGATCAATCGCCGCGATTGCTCACGCTGGCGACCAGATCGCAACAAGCGACCTCGACGACATCGGGCGTCTCATCGACGCGGCCGGCATTCGGGCCAGAATCGTGATCTGTTGATCCGGCGCGGAAGGCAAAGCCGTCAATCCTCGAGGCGGACGAGGCGGTGGTGGACGACTTTGGGGCCGGCGATCCAGCCACACATCTGCGGATCGGCCTCCCATAACTCACCCTCGATCCAGCTGCCGTCACCGCGGAACAAGCCGGTCTGCGAGCCAAGGGTGACCCGCACGTTGCCGTTGCCATCTTGCTCGTAGAGCGCTTTCGAGAAGGGATGCACCATGCCGAGCATCAGCCCTCCACCCACTTTCCCAGTTGGTCGTGGATCCAGCGGACTTTGCTCTCCTGGTAGTTGCCGAGTGTGACGCCAGGCTTGGCGGTCTGCTCCAGCCCCTTTTGCACCTTGGGCATGTTGAACGCGTCCTGCGAGAAGATCTTGGCGAGCATCCCCAACTCGGGGGCATCGGTGAACGCGTCGGTGACCGAGAGGTGGGTGGTCTTCGCCGCCGGCGGGCGCTCGCCCTTGAACGGAGCAAGCAGGAAGATGTCCATGATCGCTTCGCGGTGATTGTTGCCGTTCGGACGGAAACGATAGACGATGCGGTTGTACGCGCCCCATGGGTGGAAGTTGGGGAACACCGTGTAGTCGAGGTTGTCGATGAACTCGGCGTCCGACCAATCGTCGACCGCGTCGCCGACGATGCCACGCCACCGTTCGCGGGCGGCGCATGCTGACGCGGTGCGGGCATCCTGGCCCTCTTCGATGGTCAGCGGCAAGGTTTCGTCGACGCGAATGTCCATCATGTAGCGCAGAATTTCGATGTCATCGGGCTCCCAGCCGAGCAGCGGGCTGACCGTGCCGCCGGGGGTGATCACCCGACTGAACGTGTCCCAAATGTCGACCTGGCTGTTGACGTCGCCAAGATACGGCACCGCTTGGGGGTGGGTGCCCGACACGTGGAACGACTCGCTGAACGCCTCTTGGGCGATCTTCCAATTGCACGGCACGATCTTGGCGACGTGGCCTTGGATGTAGCGGCTGCCCAGGTCCCAGCGGGCCATGTGCTCGGGGAACTCGCCGAGGAAGTCTTCCAATGAACCGGCGTTGGGGTCGGGGTTGATGAACACAAACCCGGCCCAGATGCCGACTTTCACCTCGGGAAGATGGAAGTTGTCGTCGCTGACGTGGTCGAAGTCCCAGCGAGCCGGGACGTCTTGCAGTGCACCGTCAAGCGTCCAGGCGAAGCCGTGGTAGGCGCACCGCATCTCGGAGCAGCGGCCGTCGTAGTCCTTCAACTGGCGGCCACGGTGCAGACAGGCGTTGTAGAACGCCCGGATCACACCATCGGTGCCCCGCATGACGATGAACGACAGGTTGGCGATGTCGTAGACCACATAGCTGCCGGTGTGAGGAATCTGCTCCTCACGACAGGCGAACTGCCAGACCCGCTTCCACATCCGCTCGACTTCACGCTCGTGCCAGTCGTGGGAGATGTAGCGCTCGATCGAGATGTCGGAGTTGCCCAAGTAGCGCGGCGATTCCTGACGAAGCTGCACCGGCACCGCATGGGTATCGGTGTCGAGCAATTCCTGGTAGGTGATTCCAGGAGATCGGGGTCCGGTCATCTTCTCAGCTTGGCTCATAGTGACGTTCCCTCCGTATACCGGCGTCCTTCATTGTCCCCGACGGCGACCGCTACCGGCGAATTGATCAGGATGATTAGGGTCGACCCATGCCATCAAGCGTGCCTTCCACTGACACCACCGTTGACGTCATCGTGCTCGGCACCGGGGCCGCAGGCCTGGTTGCCGCCGTAGCCGCGGCGGTGTCGGGAGCGACCGTTGCCGTACTCGAGAAGTCCGACCTGATCGGTGGGACATCGGCGATGAGTGGCGGAGTCGTGTGGATGCCCAACAACCACCACATGGCTGAGGCCGGTATCGCCGATTCCCGTGACGACGCCCTCGCCTACCTGAACTCGCTCTCGCTGGGACGACTCGACTCGGTGCTGGCCGAAGCGTTCGTCGACAGCGGACCCGCGGCGATCCAGTGGGTCGAGGAGCACACGCCGTGCCGGTTCTTCGTGATCAACGGCTACCCCGACTATCACCCCGAGCATCCGGGCGGGAAGCCCGGTGGCGGCCGGTCGCTCGACAACGAGGTGTTCAGCTTTCAGGAACTCGGTCCGTGGGCCGCCCTCATCCGCAACCAACGCGGTCCGACGCGCACCACGTTGTCCGACACGAATCAGGGTGGCGCGACCACCCCGCCCGACCCGGCGGTCATCGCCGCCCGGGAGGCCGTCGATGCCCAGGGGCTGGGCCTCGCCCTCGTCGGTGGGCTGCTCAAGGCC
>JANNNL010000478.1:0-9622 GCA_031398525.1 Actinomycetes bacterium
AGATCGCCGAGTGGGCGGCGACCAATGGCTACTCGATGCTCGAGATCGCCTGCTGGCCGGCGGCCGAGGGGGCCACGCGCCGCTACAGCGGGGTGTGCCACATCGACTGTGCGGCGCTCACCGACACCCGGGCGGCCGAGATCGTCGGCGAACTGGCGGCGCGGGGCATCACCATCTCGGGCCTCGGCTACTACCCCAACCCGCTGACCGCCGACCTCGACGCCCGCGCCGCCAGCCACACCCACTTGCGCCACGTGTTCGCCGCGGCCGCCAAGCTGGGCGTGCCCGTGGTCAACACGTTCATCGGGGCCGACCAACAGTTGTCGCAGACGGCGAACATCGCCGAGATGGCCAATGTGTGGCCCGACCTGGTGCGCGCCGCGGCCGACTCCGGCGTCAAGATCGGCATCGAGAACTGCCCGATGATCTTCACCCTCGACGAGTTCCCCTCGGGCAACAATCTGGCCTACAACCCGGTCGCCTGGCGGGCGATGTTCGAAGCAACCCCGGGCAACACGCTCGGGTTGAACCTCGATCCGTCGCACCTGATCTGGCAGATGATCGATCCCGAGCGGGTGATCGACGAGTTCGCATCCCGGATCTACCACTTCCACGGCAAGGACATGGAGATCAACACCGACGGTCTGTATGACCACGGCGTGATGTCGGGAGGAATCGGTTGGCAACGGCCGCGGCTGCCCGGGCTTGGCCAGGTGCAGTGGGGTCGGGTCATCGCGGCGCTCTATCGCAACGGCTACGACCATGTGGTCTGCGTCGAACACGAGGACCGAGCGTTCGAAGGCACCGACGAACTGATCAAGCGCGGCTTCCTCATCGCCCGCAACACCCTCGCTCCGCTGATCGCATAGCGCCGCCGGTCGTCGCCGAACGTCGGCGACATCGCCCGCCGCCTCACCCTCACTGACCCCCAACTGCCTCTCAAGGAGCCACGATGCAATCCCATACCGTCGCCATGTTGGGTACCGGCCTGATCGGCGATTTCTACACGATGACGCTTCACGGTCAACGCAACCGCGACCGGGTCGGCATCGTCTATTCGCGTTCGGCCGAGCGGGGCGCGGCGTTTCGGGAACGGTGGAACGTCCCGGCGTCGACCACCGACATGCGCGCAGCGATCAACCACCCCGATGTCGATGTGGTCGTCATCGGGTTGCCCAACCACCTCCACGAGGAGGCCGTGGCGTTGTGCTGCGAGGCGGGCAAGGCGGTGTTGTGCACCAAACCGCTCGGGCGCTCGGCCGCGGAAGCGAAACGGATGCTCGAGATGGTCGAGTCGGCCGGAGTGTTCGCCGGGTACCTGGAAGACCTCTGCTATACCCCCAAGGCGCTCAAGGCGGTGGCTTCGGTGCGCGCCGGAGCGATCGGCGACGTGACCTGGGTGCGGTCGCGCGAAACCCATCCCGGGCCGCACAGCTCGTGGTTCTGGGATGTCGAGATGGCCGGCGGTGGGGCGATCATCGACCTTGGCTGTCACTGCATCGAGATCATCCGCAACTTCGTCGGCAAGGGGAATCGACCGGTCGAGGTGTCGTGTTGGACCGACACCCTGGTCCATCCGATCGAGGCGGAAGACAACGCGATCGCGATGATCCGTTTCGAGTCGGGGGCGATCGGGCAGTTCGAAGTGTCGTGGACGTTCCGCGGTGGCATGGACCTGCGCGACGAGGTCGCCGGTACCGAGGGCACCATCTGGCTGAACCATTTCCTGCGAACCGGGTTCGAGATTTTCTCGACCGGGGGCAGTGCCGGCTACATCGCCGAGAAGGCCGAAACCGACTCGGGCTGGCTGTTCCCCGTTGGCGACGAGGTGTCAGAACTCGGCTACGTCGACATGTTCACCGACATGTTCAACTCGCTCGAATCGGGGTCGAAGCCGGCCGAAACGTTCTACGACGGCTACGTCGTCAACGCCGTGATGGACGCCTGCTACCAGGCCGCGGCGTCGAAGCGTTGGGAGCCGATCGAGCTCGACTGGCGCCACGGCGCCACCACCAAGATCGCCCCCGGCCGCCGCACCTTCGAAGGCCTCGACGTGATCAAGGAAGAACTCCTCCCCGACGGCCGCCGCAAGATCATCCTCAAAGACCCCACCACCGGCGACCTCTCCGACCGCATCATCTGAGCTGTACCCCTCCCCTTCGAGTACGCGGCTACCTCCTGTACCCCTCCCCTTCGAGTCCTCGTCCACGCGTCTGGCTGTTCGACGAGATCACCGCGATCAAGGGTTGGACGACGGCGGCGGTTTGGTGCCCGCAACGCAACGATCTCGGCAGAGTCGTGCCAGGTACTCAATCCAAGCTGTCCTCGTTGGCTGGCCGGCAATCGACCGTTCCGATGGAGTCGAAGTGGGTCGACTCAGGATGGCGCAAGGAGGCTTTGACGATCGAAGGCAAGCATGGCACCGGCATCCTTGCGACCAAGACGATTCTCGATACCCGGCACGTTGCGTGGGCCGTTCCGGCCCCGCTGTTGGCGCTCATGCTTGGGTAGACCGACTCGCCCCGATGCGGTCGGGTGATCGAGTTGATCGGGAATTGGGTTGGGGGTTTGGTTGCCACCAGCGGATGCGGGGACGAGTCTGGACACCGTGAAAACCGACGTGCGACCGCCGATGGAAACCCGCCGTCAGCAGAGCGCGTCGGGTGTTGGGGCGATGCTGCTCGCCACGTTGTTCTGGTCGTTTGGCGGCATCTTTGGTAAGAAGGCTGGGGCTTCCGGGTTGGTGCTCACGTTCTGGCGGATGTGGCTCGGGACCGCGTTGTTTCTGGTCATTGCCGTGGTGTTGCGGCGGTTGCCCTCGCGCCACGACATCCGCCGTTCGACGCTGGCCGGAGTGGTCTTCGGGCTCAACGTCGCTGCGTTCTTCACGTCGTTGCAGACGATCAGCGTGGCAACGGCGCTGATCATCGCCGCTCTCGCTCCCGTCCTCGCGCTGCCGATCACGATGGTCGTGTTCCAGGAGCGACTCACGACACTGAAGATCGTCTGCGCGTTGGTCGCCGTCGTCGGGGTCATCGTCGCCGTGCTCGCTGCGCCCGAGCCGAGTGGATCGGGTAGTCAATCGTCGATCGGCTACGTGTGGGCCGTCGTGTCGACGGTGCTGTGGTTGGCGTATCTGCTGCTCTCCAAGGGCGTGCGGGAGCATGTCGAGATGGTCCCATTTCTGCTCGTCGTCTCGGCGACCGGCGCCCTGGCCGTCAGCGCGATCGTGGTGGCCACCGGCAAGAGCGTCGGCCAGGTTCACGGGTCGGGATGGTGGTGGGTGCTGGCACTCGCCCTCGGGCCTGGCGTGTTCGGTCACGGCCTGGTCGCCTGGGCGCAACCCCGCGTCGAGGCGTCGGTGACCGCGGTGTTGATTCAGGCCGAGCCGGTGTTCGCCTCGATCAACGCATGGATCTTCCTCCACGAACGACTCACCCGCCTACAGGGCCTCGCCGGACTCGGCGTGATCTTTGCCCTGACCACCCTCGCCTGGCGCGAAGCCCGCGAAGGCTCGATCGAATTCGCCGACGTCCCGATCTGATGGCTCAGGCCAACGGCCAATTCGCCTCCGGCTTGAGTAGATCTCGAATTCCAGCACCTCGAAGCTGCTGTGGGCTCGCGAACCACAGATGAGACCCCTCCGTCGGTGATGACTTGGTCAGCGGACAGCGCGACCACCGGGAGGTCGGATACCTGAGATGTGGTGGGTGCGGCGATCGCATCGCACTCTCGGCTGAGGTCGTCGAAACCCCGGGCGAGGCCGCGGGTCAGGTGGTTTGCGCAGGGTCGTGATGGGGATGTCGAGGACCGCGGCCGCCTCGCGTCGATGGCGTGTTCGTCGGTCATCCCCACATCACCCAGGAACCCTGCGCTCGTGGCGTTTGATTCAGTTCGGGAGGACTCCGGCTTGCAGCGTGTCGATCCAGTCGTCGGCCATGCGCCAGCGCAGGTCGGCGTGTTCGCGGGTGTCGTGGGCGGTGTGACCGGCGGCCGCGGGGTAGGAGCCGAGGAACTTTACGTCACCCTGCTTGGCCTTCAGGTCGCGCAGGGTGTCGGCGATCAGCGGGTCGGTGATGTGGCCGTCGGCGTAGATGACAAAACAGTATTCACCGAGTCCACCGACCTTGGTCGGCCGCGAGATCAGGTTTGACAGGTTGATTCGCCGGGCGGCGAACTCCTGCAGAATCGAGATCAGCGACCCCGGTTCGTCGGCTCGCTGGTACACGACGATCGCCGTGCGATCCTGACCGGTAGCTGCGGGAATTCCCTGCTTGGCTACCAATACGAAGCGTGTTTGGTTACCGGGATGATCGGCGATGTCCTCGGCAATGATGTCGAGTCCGTACAAACTTGCGGCGATCCGCGGGGCAACCGCGGCGGCCCCGGCACCGAGTTGTTCCCCGACGATCCGAGCCGCCTCGGCGGTGGAGTTCGTCGCCCGTAGGTCGGCCTCGGGCACCGTGCGGCGGAGGAACGCGTGGCATTGCGCGCTGGCCACGGGAATCGACAACACGACCTTCACATCGGCCAGGGCGGTTCCCGGTAGCGCCATCAGACAATGCTCGATATCGAGGACGACCTCGCGCTGAATCAACAGTGAATGGTTGAACGCCAACTCGTCCTGCGTCAGGTTGACCGTGCCCTCGATCGAATTCTCGATCGCCACGAACCCGAGATCGATCTCGTTGGCCTCAACGGCGTCGAGCACGTCGGGCATCGTGCGGTAGAGCACCAACTCGGCCTCCGCCAGCTCGGGCTGCGACTTGAGCGCCTGTTCGGTGAACGTGCCGAGCGGTCCGAGAAACCCGACGCGTCGGGTAGGACGCGGGGTGGCAGGGCTCGAATCGGACGTGGTCATGGTCTCCGAGGCTACCGAGGCCCCCGGCGAGGTAGTTCTGCTTTTCTGCTTCGACAAGCTGGCCTGTCACGCGCGACAGGCCAGCCTGTCGAACCAGAAAACGGACATATCCCCCCTGACTTGTCCGAGCCCGCCACTCCACCCCACAGCAAGGGGGAAATCGCCCATCGGGATGCCACCATGGAGGGCATGGACGGACCCGCCCTACAGCGCCTGGTGGAACGAATTGCGGCAGGCGAAGTCACGCCTGATGATGCGGTACGAGAGCTCACCCGGCTGCCCTTCGCCGACCTCGGCGACGCCCTCGTCGACCATCACCGTCATCTCCGTCAGGGACTGCCGGAGGCGGTGTACGCCCCGGGCAAGAGCAGCGACCAATGCGTCCGCATCGTGGGTGAGCTGCTCGAACACGGCTCGGGCCCGGTGATTCTCAGCCGAGTGTCCGATGCCCAACGTGAGGTGGTTAACGAACAGCACCCCGGCGGGCGAGTCACGGGGCATACGATGGTCTGGCGGGCCGCCGAGACTCGCCGCGAGCGAATCGTGGTGTGTTCGGGGGGCACCGCCGATGCTCCGGTCGTCGAGGAATGTGCGGCGACGCTCACCGCCCACGGGTTCGAGCCGACGGTGATCATCGACATCGGCGTCGCCGGGCTGCACCGGGTGCTCTCGCATCACGACACGATCGTCGCCGCCGACGCCGTAGTGGTTGTCGCCGGGATGGAGGGGGCGCTGGCCAGTGTTGTCAGCGGCCTCACCGGGGCGCCGGTGGTCGCCGTGCCGACCAGCACGGGCTACGGATCGTCGTTCGAAGGGGTGACCGCGTTGCTCTCGATGTTGGCCTCATGTGCCTCGGGAATGACGGTGGTCGGCATCGACAACGGGTTTGGTGCCGCATGCGCGATCGCCCGCATGATGCGGACGGGAGCGCCCAAGTGAGCACGACCACCGGGACCGTCACGGCCTGGTTCCACTGCTTCAACGGGGTCGCCGGCGACATGACACTGGGCGCGTTGCTCGATGCCGGGGCCGACCTCACCCAGGTGCGCACGACGATCGAACGGTTGAACATCACCGACTGGGCGCTCGACATTGAACGGACGCAGCGCTGCGGCATCACTGCGGCGCGCGCCCTGGTCACGGCCCCCGACCTGGCCCACCACCGTCACTTTGCCGAGGTCCGCGACGTCGTCGTCGCCGCCAATTTGGGCGAACGGCTGACGAACCGGGCGCTGGCGACCTTCCAGGCGCTCGCCGAGGTCGAAGGCGGCATCCACGGGGTGCCGACCGACGACGTGGAGTTCCACGAGGTCGGCTCGCTCGACGCGATCGTCGACATCGTCGGGACGTGCGCGGCACTCGAATCGCTCGGCGTCGAGCGGATTGCTTGTAGCCCGATCACCCTCGGCTCGGGAACGTTCCACGCCGCCCACGGGTTGCTGCCGAACCCCGGTCCCGCCGTTCTCGGATTGCTCGCTCGCGCCGCGGCCCCCCATCGCAGCGCGGACGTCGACATGGAGTTGGCCACACCGACCGGGGTGGCGTTGATGACCACGCTCGCCGACCACTTCGGGCCGATGCCCGACGGCGTCGTGCGATCGATCGGCTACGGGGCCGGCGGCCGAGATCTCTCGGGACGCCCGAATGTGGTCCAGGTGGTGATCGTCGACGCTGCCGGCGACGTAACGACTGCGACTGCTGGGCAACCCGTACGCCTCCTCGAAGCCAATGTCGACGACGCAACCGGCGAGATTCTGGCCTTCACCGTCGCTGCCTTGCTCAGCGCGGGGGCGTATGACGCCTGGGTGACACCGATCGTGATGAAGAAGGGTCGGCCCGCCCACACCATTCATGCCCTATGCGACCCGGTAGTCGCCGATCGGATCAGCGCGGTGCTCATCGCCGAGAGCGGCACCCTCGGCCTGCGCGGAATGACCTTCGAGCGGTGGCCGCAAGGTCGGTCGCACGACACCGTGATGGTCGACGGGCATGCAGTCCGCCGCAAGATCGGGGCGGGTCGCGTCAAGGCCGAATTCGACGACGCAGCGGCCGTCGCCCAGGCGACCGGGATTCCGCTGCGCGAGGTCCTCCGTCGAGCCGAACGTGGCTGATCAGCGCGCGCATTCGCCACAGACACCGCGCCGCGTCACGGCCATGGGTAGTTGGCAGCATGAAGCGGCTATGACAGCATCGTCACCGTGATTCCCCCCGTGGTCAGCCTCGACGAGGCAGTGGCGCTGGCTGCTGGCGCGGCCGATGTCGTGTTCGCCGATGTCCGCTGGTACCTCGATGGTCGCTCGGGGCGCGTCGCGTTCGAAGCCGGTCATATCCCCGGGGCGATCTACGTCGACCTCGACACCGCGCTCGCCGCTCACGACCAACCAGCGACCGAAGGGCGTCATCCGTTTCCGACCCCCGAGGCCTTCGCTGCGGCGATGAGCGAGATGGGGATCGGCGACGACACCACCGTTATCGGGTACGACGATTCCGGCGGAGGGACCGCCGGTCGTCTGGTGTGGATGTTGCGCGTTCTCGGCCGTCGCGCCGCGCTGCTCGACGTCGGTTTGAAGGCGTGGCCGACCGCCCACGAGAGCGGTGCCAGTCCGACCCGACTCCTGGCGACCTTCACCCCGCAGCCGTGGCCCGTCGATCGTTTCGTCGACGCCGCGGGTGTCGCTGCGGCCGCCGCCGACGAGGCAAACCTGGTCATCGACGCTCGGGGCGGCGACCGGTTCCGCGGGGAGACCGAGCCGATCGACCCGCGCGCCGGACACATCCCCGGGGCGCGCAATGCACCGTGGGCCGGAAACCTGCAGACGGCGACCGGTACCTTCCAGACGGCCGATGAGCTGCGTGAACGCTTCGGCGCCCTCGGCGCTCTACCCGGTGGCGATGTGGTCTGCTACTGCGGTTCAGGGGTGTCGGCGTGCGCCAACCTGCTCGGCTTGGAGCGGGCCGGATGGACCGACGCTCGGCTCTATGTCGCCTCCTGGTCGGGTTGGTCGGCTGACCCCGAGCGCCCCGTCGCGACCGGCCCATGAGCGACTCAGACCCCGAGGTGCAGGCGTCTGGAGACCGGGCGCTTGGTGATGCTGCGGTCCCCGCGTTGCGGGCGGCTCGTCGCCGCAAGCGAATGGCCAACCTCGAATGGTTCGAGGTGATGTACCGCGCATATGTGATCGCCTTCCTCGCCGGGTATGCCGTGCTCTGGTTGTCGGCGCTCGTCGACGACGCCAAGGCGTCGGCCACGGAGGTTGCAGACCTGCGGGTCAACGCCCCGGCGGTCATCGGAGCATTGTGGGCGCTGGTCGCCCTGGCCGGGCTGCGCTCGGGCAGTCGGGGTGGCCCGCTCGCCGTCGAGGATGCCGATCTTCGTCACATTCTCCTCGCCCCGGTCAACCGGCGGCGAGTGATGCTGCGCCCGACGGTGCAGCGAATGCGGTCGCTGGCGTTCGGTGGCACGGTCGTGGGCTTGATCGCCGGGCAAGCCGCCGGACGTCGGTTGCCGACATCGATGTATCGCTGGGCCGGATCGTTCGGTCTGGTCGGGGCGTGCCTCGGACTGACCTTCGGGGCTCTCGCCGTGATCTCCCACTCGAAACGAATTCCCGAGGCGTGGTCGACCGTGATCGGTGGTGCCTTGCTGGGAGCGCAAGGCCTGTCAATTTTCAACGTGACGCAGGTCGGCCCGCTCGACAGCCTCGGGCATCTGGCGCAGTGGCCGTTACGGTTCCAGGCGGTCGACCTGGTCGCCGTCGCCGTCGTGGTGATCCTCGTCGCCGGGGCGTTGGTCCTGGCCGGTGGGGTGTCGTTGGAGCGACTCGCCCGGCGTAGCGCGCTTGTCGCTCAACTGCGATTCGCGGCGACGATGCAAGACCTGCGCACGGTCATGTTGTTGCGCCGCCAGTTGAGCCTGGAAGCGGTCCGCATGCGGCCGTGGTTCAAGGTGCCCAAGATCGGCGGGGTGTTCTGGCGTCGGGGCTGGCTGAGCATCGCCCGGTTCCCCGCTCGCCGCCTGATCCGCATGGTGATGCTGGCGGCGGCGGCGGCCGCGGCGTTGTTCGCCGCCTACAAGGGCACCACGATCGCCGTGGTCGTCAGCGGGCTGGCCGCCTTCATGCTGGGCCTCGAAACGATCGAGCCGCTCGCTCAGCACCTCGACCATCCCGACATCGGCGACCTGCAGCCCGTGACGTCGAGTTCGATTCAGGTCCGCCTCCTTCCCGCCACGGGAATTCTGCTGGCGTTCTTTGGTGGCGCGTCCGGGCTGGTCACCGCGCTGATCACCGGATCCGGCGGCTCGGGCATCGCGGTTGGCGTGATGGTGGGTATCGCTGCCGGATTGGCCGGAGGCATCGGGGCAATCGTCAACGCCGTCACCGGAGCCCCCGATCCGGCTGGATCGAGCAGCAGGGCGGCCGTGATGCCCCCCGAGGTCGCCGGAATGGCCGCGATGTACCGAATGACCTTCGCCCCGGCGTTGAGCGTGCTGGGCAGCCTGCCGATCCTCGCGGTGCGCCGCCACCCGGGTGACCCAGCCGCCCAGTTCGCAATCGCCGGGCGAAGCCTGATCGGCGTGGGAGTTGCCGTTGCGATGACGGTCGGATGGGTCCATGCCCGGCCCCGGTTCAGGGCGTGGTGGCGCAAGACACAAGCAGAGGCGCAACAGGCGCGCACAGGGGTACGACGATGACCAAAAGCACAGCCACGACGGCCTCAGGAGCAGCGAGGGTCGAGGCCACCGACCTGACGAAGGACTAT
>JANNNL010000540.1:0-19989 GCA_031398525.1 Actinomycetes bacterium
GATCCCGCGCGCGCCTGTCGTCCAGTATTTTCAGTGGCTCGCCGAAGAAGGTCTCGAGCGGGAGCCCAGTCAAGTGTGGCAGTCCACCGGCTTCCACCAGCCCGGGGCGATCTCGGTGGCAACGACAGCCGGCCGGTTCGAGGAGCTGCGCCGCACCGCGGCGATGGCTCACAACTTCGGGGTTGAGGTCAACGTCATCGGGCCCGACGACATCGCCGCGATGTGGCCGCTGGCCGACGTCGCCGACATCGTCGGCGGAGTCCACCTGCCCAAGGATGCGATGGTCGGCCCCAGCGACACGACGATGGCGCTGGCCAAAGGGGCTCGACAACGAGGTGCTCACATCGCCGAGCACACGACGGTCACCGGCTTGATTGTCGACCGCGGCCGCATCGTCGGTGTGACCACCGATCGCGGCGACATCCGCTGCGCGAACGTGGTGCTGGCCGCTGGCTTGTGGTCGCGGGAGTTCGCCGCCCGCTACGGAGTAACCCTGCCGCTCTACGGCGCGGAGCACTTCTACGTGGTTACCGAGGTGATCGAGGGCCTGTCGCGCGACCTGCCCGTGCTGCGTGACCCCGATCGGTGCGCCTATTACAAGGTCGACGCCGGACGCCTGTTGGTCGGCTTGTTCGAGAAGGTTGCCCGACCGTGGCCGCCGGTTGGCGTGCCCACCCCGGCCACCGGATTCATCACCCTCGACGCCGACACCGACCATCTGATGCCGCTGTTGGAAACGGCCTTCGGGCGGGTGCCGATGCTGAACACCACCGGACTGCGGCTGCTGTTCGACGGGCCCGAGGCGTTCACCCCCGACGATCGCTACATCATGGGCCCGACCCCGGAACTCGACGGGCTGTTCGTCGCCGCCGGGTTCAACTCGATTGGTATCCAGTCGGCCGGGGGAGTGGGCATGGCGCTGTCGAGCTGGATCATCGATGGCCGCCCGCCGATGGATCTCTGGGACGTCGACGTGCGGCGGTTCGAGCCCTTCCAACGCAACCAGCGCTACCTCCACGAGCGGACCACCGAGACCCTCGGCCTGCTCTACCAGATGCACTGGCCGAATCGGCAGGTCGAGACGACCCGCAACCTGCGACGCTCACCGCTGCATGATCGGCTCGCCGCTCAGGGCGCGTGTTTCGGTGAGCTGGCCGGTTGGGAGCGGGCCAACTGGTTCTCGACCCCCGGCAGCGCGCCGGAGTATGAGTATTCGTTCGGCCGCGAGAACTGGTTCGCCAACAACGCGGCCGAACACTACGCGGTGCGCAACGCCGTCGGTTTGTTCGACCAGAGCAGCTTCACGAAGTTCCTGCTGCAAGGCCCCGATGCCGAAGCCGTGATCAACGAGGTCTCCGCCAACGACATGGCCGTCGCCGCCGGCAAGATCGTCTACACCCAGTGGTGCAACGACGAGGGCGGCATCGAGGCCGATCTCACTGTCACCCGCCTGGCCGAGGACCAGTACATGGTGGTCACCGCAGTGGCGACTCGCCGCCGCGACTTCGCCTCCCTGAAAGCGGCGATCGGTGACCGGCGCGCCGTGGTGACCGACGTGACCTCGGGCCTCGCCACCCTCGGCGTGATGGGTCCGTCGAGCCGCGCTCTGCTGGCGAGCCTGACGACGGCCGACATGTCCAACGAGGCCTTCCCGTTTGGTACGAGCCTGGAGATCGAACTTGGCTCTGCCTTGGTTCGGGCGATGCGGGTGACCTATGTCGGCGAGCTCGGGTGGGAGTTGTATGTCCCGACCGAGTTCGCCGCGCATGTCTACGAGGCGCTAATGGCCGCCGGTGACCCGCACAAGCTGAAGCTGTGCGGCTATCACACGATGACCAGTTGCCGGATGGAGAAGGCCTACCGCCATTGGAGCCACGAAATCGGCCCCGACGACAATCCGTTGCAGGCCGGACTCGGCTTCGCCGTTGCCTGGGACAAGCCTTCGTTCCGGGGCCGGGAGGCGTTGCTCCGCCAACGCGAGGCTGGAGTCGATCGTCGCCTGCTGCAGTTCGCGGTGCGCGACCCGCACGTCATGCTCCACCATCACGAGCCGATCCTGCGCGATGGCGAGCAGGTCGGCTGGGTCACTTCGGGGGCGTGGGGTCACACCCTCGACGCGGCGGTCGGCCTCGGCTACGCCCGGCGAACCGACGGTGGCATCGCCGACGTCGAATGGGCCAAGGCAGGTAGCTGGGAGATCAATGTCGCCGGCCGGCGGGTCCCCGCCGAGATGTCGACGCGCCCGATGTACGATCCGACCAGCTCGCGGATCAAGGCGTGAGTCGAGCGGCGGCGGTCCTGTTCTTGTGTACTGGCAACGCGGCCCGGTCGGTGATGGCCGGCGCCGCGTTGGCCGCCCGTCGACCCGACCTGTCGGTCGAGACCGCTGGAACCCTCGCCGTCGACGGCCTACCGATCAGCTGGCGCACTCGCGCCGCTTTCGCCGCCGTCGATCTCGCCGTCCCCCGACACGCCAGCAAACAAGCCACCGCGACCCACCTTGCTCGGGCCGACATCATCATCGGCGCCGCTCCCGAACACGTGGAGTGGGTCCGGCGCTGCCACCCCACCGTGGCTGCCCGAACCGCCACCCTTGCCCACCTGGCGGCCGCGCTCAGCCCGCCGCCCGGACCGCTGTCTGATCGCCTCGCCGCACTGTCGCTCGCCGATCACCTGCTGACCTCCGAGGAGGAGATCGTCGACCCCGGCGGCGGCGAAGTCGAAGCGTTCATCGCCGCTGCCCGCCATGTGGTCTCCCTGATCCGTCCACTCGCCACCCTGCTGTAAGTCAGCTCGCGGTTGGGGTGAACTCCACGTGCAGAACGGGGGCAGCCGTGCCGTCGAAGGCCTCGGCGGTTCGCGCTCCGGTGCCGGTCAGCACGATCGCTACCGCGTTGCCCGCGGCCCAGCCGGGCCGGGCGATGACTTCTTGCAGCACGGGAGTGAGGCTCGAGGTTCGCTGGCCGACGCCGCGTTCTTGCAGCACCGTCCACGGGGGCGGAGTCCACGCGGCCGACGCTACGGTGCGGGGCCGCGACGACACGTTGAACGGGGTGGTGGTGAACGAGAGCGCGTTGTCGGTGGCCTCGGCGCGTACCGTCAACGAGACGGCGGCGCTCGACAACTCATCGGTCTCGAACTGCACCCAGGCGGCGCTGATCACCGATCCCGCGGGGATGGCCACGTTCGAGAACCGCAGTCCGACCACTTGGTCGGTGGTGTCCTTGACCAGTTCCAGGTCCGAGCTGCTGAGCTGGGTGGCACCGGTCGCGGGGATCTCTTCGGCGTCGTCGGCGCTGAGCCGGACCGGCACATCGATGACGCTGGACGGTGCAACCACGTCGGTGACCGTCACCGTGGCGTCGTCACTCGTCGTCAGGTCGCCGTCGGTCGCGGTGAGACGCACGACATAGGTGCCGACCTGCGAGAACGTTGCGGTGGTCGCGGGAGTGGTTGCGTCGAGGAACGTCACCGTTCCCGGACCGCTGACCTGCGACCAGATGGTTGTCAACGTCCCCGACACCGGGAGCCCGTCGTCGGTCACCGTTCCCGTGAGCGTCGCGGTGGTCGGCATCACGACCGTTCGGTCGGCACCGGCGTTGGCCGTCGGGGGTTGGTTCACCGGATCGGTGACCGTGACGACAACATCATCTCGGGTGATGAGCGCGCCGTCGGTGACTGTCAGCCGCAATACGTAGGCCCCGGACGCGGAGAACGTGGCGGTGGTCGCCGGCATCGCCGCGTTGGCGAACGTGACGGTGCCGGGACCGCTGACCATCGACCATGTCGCGGTCAACGAGACCGGCGTCGGCAGCCCGTCGTCCCGCATCGTGCCGTTCAGCGTATCCGCGTTCGGCTGCACGATCGACTTGTCGGAGCCCGCGCTGACGATGGGTGATTGGTTGCCAGGGAGTGTGACCGTTGGGTTGGTCCCGCAGACCACCGTCTTGCTGTTCATACATTGGGCGACGAGGAATTCGAGCGACGGTTGATGCCATGTGTTCCAGAAGTCGGCGTGGATCGAGTAGGTGTTCCCCGAGGAGATGGTGATTCCTGAGCTCGATGTTCCCACGGGGTACTCGAATCGCTCCATCAGCCGAGGCAGGGCGACCGGGAAGCCCGGGGGACAGACGCCACCCGACGGGTACTCCATCGTGCCGGCCTTGACTTGATCACCGGGAACCTTGACGCCATTCCAGCAGTTCGGGAATCCGACGTGGAGCGTGATGATGCCCGAGCCGCAGTTGACCGGAGCGGTGGGCTTGCCCGATTCGGAGTTGTCCGAACAGCCCCAGTAGTGCTCGCTGCCCAGCTTGCTCCCCGTTGCGTTCGCCTCGGCGAGCGACGTGGCGTGGGGAGAGCCGATGACCATCCGGAAGTCGGGCGGGAACGGGGTGACGATCGTGTTCGTGGCCAGATTGTTGCGTCGGTAGTAGATCTGCTGTCTCGTCGAACCGCCGGTCGGATCGATCTTCACGCCGTTCTTGTAGAGCGCCGGTGCCCAGTACCCGGCGGTGTCGCCCGATGGGCAGGTCGTTGGGGCGGCGACCATCGACTCATACGTCGCATCGGCGGTGGTCGCCTGGTTGCAGAGGAAGTCGTGCATGTGGGCCCGGCCGGGCTGACCGGGGTAGACGATCGGGTCGTCGGCGGCCGAGCCGGCCCACGTCGTGCGGCCGTTGTCTCCGGCAGAGCGAATCAGCCACCCGTCGCCGGGAGTGACCGAGACGACGACCGAGACCGTGAGTTCGTCGTAGGTCGTCAACGCGCCGTCGGTCACCGCCGCCCGCAATATGTACGTTCCTTCCACCGCGAACTTGGCGGTCGTCACCGCCGAATTCCGATTGCCGAAGGTGACCGTTCCTGGCCCGGTGGCTGTCCAGGTCACACTCGTTGTCCCTGGTGATATGGGAAGACCGTCATCGCCGACCGTCGCCTGCAGATTGACGGTGGCCGACGACATGATGGTCTGATCCGGTCCAGCATTGACGGTCGGCGGCTTGTTCGTGCCCCCTTCCGGCGGGATGAACTCGACGTGGAGCGCCGGGGCCCGGGTGCCGTTGAACGACTCGGCCGTGCGCACTCCGGTCCCGGTGATGACAAAGCCCACCGCGTTGCCGCTGGCCCAGCTCGGTCGGGACACGATCTCGGTGAGTAGTCCAGACAGGTCGGGGGTGCGCTGGTTGGTGCCGCGCTCCTGCGGGATGTTCCATGCGGCCGGGCTCCAGTTGACCGACGCGGTCGTTCTTGGTCGACTCGATATGTTGTAGGGGCTCTTATTGACGAAAGCCGGCGTGTTGTCGGCGGCAATTCCGCGAATGGTCAACGATGCGGCGGCGGTCTTCTTCTCGTCGGTCTCGAACTGGAGCCAGGCGGCGGTGATGATCGAACCGACCGGAATCGTCATGCCCGTGAATCGAACGCCGACGGTTTGCAGCGACGAGTCGAGCACCAGTTCCAGATCGCTGTCATTGGTGACGACCACGCCGGCGGCGGACTCCTCGGCGTCATCGGCCGTGGCGATCACGTTGCGGTCAATGACCACCGTCATCGCAATGGCCGCGCTGGAGGCTGGGAGCGGTATCACCCCGGTCACCATCGCCACGGCCAGAACTGCGATCGCCGGTGTTCTCGACACCGGCCAACCCGAAAAACACGAACGTACGCGCTTGTGGTCCACGCATTCCACCTGACTTGACCCGCATTTGTTCCGCCGCCGATGCGTAGGTCGTTGCACACCGGCCACCACGAGCCCCATCGACTGTTGGTGGTTGGCTCACCTCGTTGTGTGATGAACCAGGTCGATTCTTCACCGATCATCCGAGAATTACAACGCAAGGGGGTCTCAAGAATGCGGAAAGTGGGACGTCGAAGACTCGATCGGGGACTCTCTGTCGTGTAGTGCCCGTTAGTTCGGCGACGCCCGAGAGATGTTCAGGAGGATCGCTGGCCGTGGGCTCGTTCCATGACGGCGGCCATGTTGGCTTGCAACGTGTCTCGGCCCGCCTTGTTGAAGCCGGCGGTCGCGCCCGTCTTGTAGTGCGCTCGAAGTGCGTCGGCGCGGAGCAGGTTGTCGGTGTTGTCCCAATCGCGACGCATCGTGGCGACCATTGCTGGGTCTTGTTCGGCAATCGCGGTGGCGAGCCGCAGCGCCAGAGGAACGAGTTGGTCGGGTTCGACAACGTGATTGACCAGGCCGATGCGCAGAGCCGTTGCCGCATCGACAAAGTCGCCGGTCAGTGACATCTCGCGGGCCTTGGCCATCCCGACTCGGCGAGGCAGATCGACCAGCACCGGGCCGGGATAGACGCTGACTCTCAGGTGGGTGTCGGCGAACGCGGCGGTGGTCGAGGCGACCATGAAGTCGCAGGCGAGGGCCAGCTCGAATCCACCGGTGACGGCCGGGCCATTGACGGCGGCAACCGTTGGGACCGCCGAGTCGCTCACTGCTTGCAGGAATCCGGCGAGTTCCGAGAGTTTCTCGACGCCGAGGTTGCGCAGGTCGAGCCCGGCCGAGAACGCCGGCCCTGCCCCGGTGATCACGATCGCCCGGGCATCTTGGCATTCGGCGATCGCGGCCACGATCGCCTCGGCCAACGCCGCGTTGATCGCGTTGCGCTTGTCGGGTCGGTTGAGGGTCACCAGCGCGACCGGTCCATGTCGTTCGATGAGCAGCGGGGTATCAACGGTCATCCGGCCAGTCTTGTGGGGGCCCGCAGCCCGAGGCGACCCCGGAAAGAAAGGGGTCAATGAATTAGGGTCGAGAGATGACCTCGTCTTCCTTCCGGGCGTTTCGCGCCGTGACCACTGGTGATGCCATCGAGCGTCGCGTCGTGTCGATGACCACCGACGAACTGCCCGAAGGTGCGTTGATCGAAGTCCACTGGTCGAGCGTCAACTACAAGGACGGCCTGGCGTCCACCCCGGCTGGCAAGGTGGCCCGAGTGTCGCCGATGGTCCCCGGCATCGACCTCGCTGGCGTGCTCGTCGAGGCCGTCGGCGACCTGCCCGCCGGCACCGAGGTAGTCGCTCACGGCTACGACATCGGCGTTGCCCGCCACGGTGGATATGCCGAGTACGCCCGGGTTCCCGCTGAATGGTTGGTGGCGTTGCCGACCGGTCTGACCAGCCGCGATGCAATGATCATCGGAACCGCCGGGTTCACCGCGGCGCTCTCGGTGATCGCCTTGGAAGGGGCCGGCGTCACTCCGGCGTCAGGCCCGGTGTTGGTCACGGGGGCGACCGGAGGGGTGGGATCGACGGCGGTTGGCATGCTCGCCGGGCTCGGCTACGAAGTGGTCGCGTCGACCGGCAAGCCCGACGGGGGCGACTTCCTCCGCTCCATCGGCGCGACGTCGATCATCGACCGCGCCGAGCTGAGTGAGCCGGGTCGCCGTCCGCTGGAATCGACGATCTGGGCGGGTGCCGTCGACTGTGTTGGCGGCGTGACGCTCGCCAACGTGCTCAAGAAGATCCACTATGGCGGAGCGGTTGCGGCGAGCGGACTGACCGGTGGGGCCGACCTGCCCACGACGGTCCTGCCGTTCATTCTGCGCGGCGTGTCGCTGCTCGGGATCGACTCGGTGATGGCCCCGATCGAGCGTCGCCGCGCTGTCTGGAACCGCATCGGCGGCGACCTGAAGCCCGCCAAACTCGATGAGATCGGCCACGACATCGGCCTCGACGGTCTCGACGATGCGCTCACCGGCATCCTCAACGGCTCGATGACCGGCCGCGCCGTCGTCGACGTCCGCCGCTGACCCTGGCGTCGCCGGACCTCGGGGCTGACCCGCGGGGTTCCGGCCAAGTCGACTCGGGGAGTGCCGTAGCGCCGTGAGCGCCACTCCACTCCAAATTGGCGTCGGATGGCGAGAAAACTGCACACCGCGCTCCACAGTGGAGTCGCAAGGAGAGGAGAGCGAACGATGATTGATCAGCACGTGGAGATCGAGACACGCGACGGGGTGATGAACACGTTCATCACCCATCCCGAGGAGGGCGGGCCGTTCCCGGTCGTGTTGTTTTACATGGATGCCCCCGGCAAGCGGGAGGAGCTGCACGACATGGCTCGCCGGCTCGGCACCGCCGGCTACTACGTGATTCTGCCGAACCTGTACTACCGAACCGTGCGCGAGTTCGACTACATGGTTGAAGGCCGCACCCGGATGTTCGAGTTGATGAATTCGCTCAGCGACGATCTCGTCGCGTCCGACACGGAGTCGCTGTTTGCCTACGTCGACGCCGACCCGGCGGCCGACGCGACCAACATCGGCTGCATGGGCTACTGCATGAGCGGCCCGCACGCGTTCGCGATGGCTGGTATGTTCCCCGAGCGGATCAAGGCTGCCGCATCGCTCTACGGAGTGCGCCTATTCGGCGACGGTTCTCCCGCCCACCTCGCTGATCAGGTTGTCGGCGAGTTGTACTTCGCCTGTGCAGAGCACGACGAATACGCCCCCACTCCGATGGTCGAGGGATTGCAACAGCACCTCGCGGAAGTCCCGGCGCTGCGGGCGCGAGTCGAGTGGTATCCCGGCACGCACCACGGCTTCGCCTTCCCCGGCCGCGGCGAGATCTACGACAAGCCAGCCGCCGAACGCCACTGGGAACGCCTCCACAGCCTGTTCCGCCGTAACCTCGGTTAGCGCTTACCGGGCGATACCGAGCAGCGCGCACGATGCAGCCAACGGTGTCGTCGGCAGGGGTGTCTCGCCGCCGTCGAGCGGCAGTGTCCGAGAAATTGACTCAGGCCGACGACCTGGTTCGCGTGCTCGCTAGTGGCCGCGGGCTCGCTCGTCCGGCGACGTATCTGGCGATGGCGATGGGGGCCCAGGCGGCATACGCCCCGGAACCGTCGATTGGTTGGATTGGAGCGGCCGCCGGGTTCGTCGGTCGGGTCTATGCGCTGCATCTCTGGTGGTGGTACAACCGTCGTTTGGGGCTCGACGTCTTGATCGCATCGCCGAATCCTCCGTTGCTCGCATGATTCTCTCGGTCGATCCCGATCGGGCGCTCCCGGTCTACGAGCAGGTCCGCGAGCAGATCCGCCGGATGGTCGCGGCGGGCACGCTCATTGCCGGCACTCAACTGCCGACCATCCGGCAACTCGCCACCGACCTCGGCCTGGCCAAGGGGACGATCGCCCGCGCCTATGAACTGCTCGAGTCCGACGGCGTGATCACCTCGAAGGGTCGCAAAGGCTCGACCGTGCTGGCGATGGTCACCGCGACCCAGGAGCAACAGACCGTCGGTCTCGATGCTGCGGCAGAGTCGCTCGTGGTCATCGCCCGGCAACTCGGAGCGACCGAAGCCCAGGTGGTTGACGCGGTCCACCGGGTCTGGGCCCGGATGTAACCGCGGTATCTCAGCCGAACTTGGGAGTGCAACCGCGTGAAAACCGCACGTCGCACTCCACATTGGAGCCGGACCGGGGGGTTGACAGCGGGCACGGTCAGATGCCACCGACCGACGCGCGGGCTCCGTCTGGCAGGTCAGTCCGGGGGGATCGGGAAGATCTCGACGTCGCGGTTGGTGCGGGCGAGGGATTGGTAGCGGCGATGGGCGAACCACCACTTGCCATCGACTCGCCGGTAGTCGTCGCGGTATAGGCCGTGGATCACCGACCAGCGTCCGTTGGAAGCGAACTGACGCAACTCGCTCATCCACATCCGCCCGGTTGCCCGGTCGGGGTCGCCGTTCGAGCGCAGCATGAAGTGGCTGTTGAGCACCACGAACTGGAAGAACTCGAATTGTTCTAGCGATCCGCTGATGAACTCCCCGAGAACCTGTGGTCCCTCGAACGTTCGCGACCCCAGGTTCTGCAGGTCAACGACCACTTTCGCGCCGGGCACAAAGTGATCGTGTAGTTCGCTCCAGACCTGGCGGGAGCACGTGTCGGCATAAGCCGCATGCAGGCGCCCCAACGCCACCGAATCGATCATGTCGCGCATCTCGTCGTCCATGCATCAAGTCTGACGCGCGTAGTTGTGCGCTGAGTAGCTCGTGGCGCTACGCAGCGCACAAGGTCGCGGGACGCTGGCCCTTAGTCGCCGATGAACTGGGCGGGGCGGCGATCGATCAGCGAGGCGACGCCTTCGTGGCGGTCGTGGGTGGTCGAGATCAGGGCTTGGGCGGCGCGTTCGGCTTCGAAGGCGGTGGAGATGTCGCTGTCGAGCGAGCGGCGGTATAGGCGCTTGGTCATCGCCAGCGACCGGGTCGGGCCCTCGGCCAGGCGGCCGGCTAGTTCCAGCGCGGTCGACACGACGTCGGCCGCCGGAACACAACGGTTGACCAGCCCCCAACTGAACAGCGTCTCGGACGGAATCGGGTCGCTGAGCATGGCGATCTCGTTCAGTCGGTGGAACGGGATGATCCGCGGCATGAAGTACGGATCGCCGGCATGGGGAATCATGCCGCGGCGGCTGAAGACGTGGGTCCAGCGGGCCCCTTCGGCGGCCACGACGAGGTCGGCCAACAGCGCGAGCATCCACCCGGCCCCCGCCACTGTCCCGGTCACGGCGCTGACCAGCGGCGTCTCCATCTCCCACAGACGCTGGAACAGCGCCTGGTAGTCGGTGGTGGCGAAGCGGTAGTCGAGCGGCTTCATCTGCGCGACGACCTCGGGCGAGGCGGTCACGTCGGCGCCCGTACAGAAGTCGCGTTCGCCGCCGGCCAACACGATCGCCCGAATGGTGCGGTCGCGATCGGCCGCCCCGAGAAACTCGAACAACGCAATGCACGTGGCGGTATCCATCGCGTTGCGCTTGTCGGGTCGATCGAACGTCACGTGGGCGACGCTGCCGGTTTGTTCGATCCGCAGTGATTCAGAGGAGGGCATGGTGATCGAGCGTAGGCGTCGGTTCAGCCTGGGCCGAAGAGCGAGTCGGCGCTGCGACCGTCGACTTCGACCCGGCGGCGGGAGAACAACCACGTGCCATCGACCTTGCGGTACTCGTCGATGTAGCGCCCCCAATGATCGAGTCCGACCGACGTGAGCACCTGGAAGTAGCAGCGCCCCCGGGCGGCGGTGTCGGAGAGTACGTCGATTTGGTGGGTGGCGGTCATGTGGCGCAGGTAGGTCGGCGCCATTCCGCCGGACGACAGCGTGCTCTGGGCACCGGTGAAGATCGTCATGATCTCGGCGAGCCCGGTGTACACCCTGCCCTCCAGCGTCATCACTGCGTCGTCGGCGAACAACTTGCCGACCTCGGCGAACCGCCCGGAGTCGCCGTTGGCGTTGTATCGAACCACCAGGTCACGGATGCATTCGCGGGCTTCGATCTCCCAGATTTCCATGGTCGCTCCTTGTGCGGTTTGTGCGGCGTCAGCGCAGTTCGTCGACGTAGCGGGCGTAGTGATCCATGAACGGCATCGCCGTCGCCGGGTCGTCCCATCCCTGGCGGGCGGCACCGACGACCACACGGGTGATCCCCAGGTCGCGGTACGTCGACAGTGTCTCGATCGTCGGGTCGCCGTAGGTGATGATCGTGACCGGGACGTCGTCTCGTCCGGCGGCGGCTACGGCCTCGCGAAACTTGGCGATGCGGCGCGGCACATTGCCGAGGGCGATGTCCATTGGTGCCCACTCGTCGGCCAGATCGACGGCCTGCGAGGTCCCGAGTTTGCCGGCGGTCCCGTAGACGACCGGCGGGGACGGTCGCTGAAGTGGCTTGGGGAACGACCAAACCGGGTCGAAGTCGTAGAATTCGCCGTGGAACTCCGAGTCGTCATCGCCCCACAGGGTGCGTAACGCGCCGATGCATTCCGCCAGCGCCCGGTACCGCGACCGCCAGGCGATCGGCCGGTGGTTGGCCAGTTCCTCCTCGTTCCAGCCGACCCCGACCCCGAATCGCACTCGGCCGTTGGAGACCACGTCAAGGGTGGCAATGGCCTTGGCCAGGGCAAACACGTCGTGTTCGAGGGGAAGGGTAACCCCGGTGCAGACCAGCAAGTCGGTGGTTGCCATCGCCGCCATGGTCAGCGAGATCAGCGGGTCCATCATCCGCAGGTACTGCTCGGGCAACTCGCCCCCGGCCGGATAGGGGGTGGCTCGTGACGCCGGAATGTGGGAGTGCTCACCAATCCACAGCGAATCGAATCCGCGATCCTCCAACTCACGGGCCAATCGGTCGGCCCGGACATCTTCAGGAGTGTTCATCGTGGTGAAACCGAGCCGCACGCATTCTCCTTGGGTGAATTGGGACAAAGATCGACGCGGCACGAACCGGCCGTGACCTCGACTTGACGATAGTGTCACATGGGTCGGGGGCATTCAGCGAGCGCCCAACACCACGGAGGCCACCATGACGATGCTTGATGCCGAGCGCACGACAACCGAAGTCGACTACGGGCTGTACGACGCCGATGAGCACTACTACGAGCCGACCGACGCGCTGACGCGACATCTCGCTCGCGAGTTCAAGCGCACCGTCCGCTGGGCCGACATTGAGGGCCGCCAGACCCTGGTGATCAACAACAAACTGGTCACGGTGGTGCCGAACCCCACCTACGACCCGGTCGGTGTGCCCGGCTCGCTCGAGGTCTACTTCCGGGCCCAGAACCACGATGCCCGCGAGTTGCGCGACATCGTCAAAATGGCCCCTATCCAGCCCGAATATCGCGAGCGCGATGCTCGCGTCAAGGTGATGGACGCCCAGGGTGTCGACTTCGCCTGGCTGCTGCCCAGCCTCGGTTTGGGCATCGAGGAGATGCTGTCCGACGACCCCGTGACGGCTCATGCGATCTTCGAGGCGTACAACCGCTGGCTCGACGACGACTGGGGCTACGACCGCGACGGTCGGTTGCAAACCGGGCCGCTGATCCCGTTCCTCGACCCGGCACGCGCCGAGGCTGAACTGGCCCGGGTGATCGAGTTGGGGGCCAAGTTCGTCACCCTTCGCCCCGCCCCCACCCGCGCCCCGGGGCTGCACCGCTCGCCAGGTGACCGCGCCCACGATCGCATCTGGGCGATGGCCGCCGAGGCGGACATCGTCATCGCCATTCATGCCGCCGACTCGGGCTACGGCAAGTACGTCGCCGACTGGGGTGAGAGCGACCGCTACACCGGCATGAAAGCGTCGCCATTGCAAGAGGTGATGTCGGTCCACATTGAACGGCCGATCTTCGACATGATGGCGGCGATGATCTGCCACGGAGTCTTCGATCGTCACCCCAACCTGCGGGTCGCCACGATCGAGTTGGGCGCCGCATGGGTGCCTGAACTCCACCGGCGCTTGCGGGTGTCGTATGGCAAGTACCCACAGAACTTTGGTCGTGATCCGGTGGAATCGTTCCGCGAGCACGTGTGGATCGCGCCGTTCTACGAGGACGATGTGCGGGTGTTGCGCGACGTCCACGGGGCCGACCGGGTGTTGCTCGGCTCCGACTTCCCGCACCCCGAGGGGCTCGCCGAGCCGCGGGCGTGGATTCCCGACTTCTCCCTCCTCGAACCCGACGAGCTGCGTCTCGCCCTGCGCGAGAACCTCAAGTCACTATCGGGTCGCTGAGTCCGGTGCTCACCGACGATCGCAAACTGGCCGTCGCCGCCGCATTCACCGCCGCGTCGGGGAACAATGATGGGGCGGTGATCGCCGCGATGTGCACCCCTGAAGCGATGACGTGGCATAACCACGATGGCCTCGAATCCCCGGCGGTCGACACCGGCAAGGGGCTGGCGTGGGTTCACCGCGCCGTGCCCGATGTGGCTTGGCAGACGGTCTCGTTGAAGACGACGAGCGACGGATTCGTCTGGCAGTCGGTGCTGACCGGCACGGCCCCCGGTGGTCCGTTGCAGTGCGCCTCGTGCGTGGTCGTCAGCCTCGACGAAGATGGTCGCATCCGGCGGATCGAGGAGTATCTCGATCCCGCCCAAACCCGAGTCATGCGCGGCTGAGCCCGCGCCCCCAACGCCCCACGCCACAACGTCTCACGAGACGGCGAATGAAGGAGTCACCCATGACCGAAGCTTGGATTATCGATGGCGTGCGGTCGCCGCGTGGCAAGGGCAAGTCGAACGGCTCGCTCCACCATCTTCACCCGCAGGAAATCCTCGCCCAGGTGCTCAACGCCCTGGCCGCTCGCACCGGGGTCGACCCTGCCCTGATCGACGACGTGGTGGTTGGCAACGGCAACTCGGTCGGCGACCACGGCGCCTGCATCGGCCGGATGGCCGTACTCGCCGCCGGCTGGCCGGTCGAGGCCCCGGGCATTACCCTCAACCGGTTCTGCGGATCGGGCCAGCAGGCCGTCACCTTCGCGGCGATGGGCATCCAGGCGGGGCATCAAGATCTCGTGGTCGGCGGCGGCGTCGAGTCGATGTCGCGCTGGCCAACCGACGGCGTCGGCCCGCCCGACTTCACCTCGGGTAACCCCGCGTTGCGGGCGATGTACCCGCTGGTGCCGCAAGGCATCTCGGCCGACTTGATCGCCACCATCGAGGGGTTCGACCGTGATGCGGTTGACGCGTTTGCCCTGCGTAGCCAGCAGAACGCCGGCGTCGCCATGGCCGAAGGTCGCTTCGATCGCTCGATCATCCCGATCCTCAACCCCGACGGTTCCGTAGCCTTGGCGATCGACGAGTTCGCCCGGCCGCAAACGACGATGGAGGGCCTCGCCGGGCTCAAGCCGTCATTCGCGGGGCTCGGATCGCGGGTGTTCGAAGGCTTCGACGCCTCGTTCGACGACATGTGCCGCCAGGCGTATCCGAACGTCGGCGCCATCGACCACGTCCACCACGCGGGTAACTCGTCCGGCGTCGTCGATGGGGCCTCGGCAATCCTGGTTGCCTCGTCCGACTACGCCAAGGCGAACGGGTTGAAGCCCCGTGCCCGCATCCGGATGAGCGGCGTCGCTGGGGCCGAGCCCGTAATCATGCTCACGGCGCCCGCCCCTGCCTCGCGCAAGTGCCTCGCCCGCGCCGGGATGACGACCAAGGACATCGACCTGTGGGAGATCAACGAGGCGTTCGCGGCAATTCCGCTGAAGGCGATCCGCGACCTCGACATCGACCCCGATTTGGTCAACGTCAACGGTGGGGCGATCGCCCTCGGTCACCCGATCGGGGCGACTGGGCCGATGCTGATCCAGACCGCGCTCGATGAGTTGGAGCGTCGCGACCTGACCACCGCGCTGATCACGATGTGCACCGGCGGCGGCATGGGTACCGCCACCATCATCGAACGAATCTGACGCCCGCGGGCGGCCACCCTGGCACCCGCGATCACGGGCGTCGTCAGCCGTCGTTGAACCGCCCGAAGAGTGCCTCGGCATTCGTCCGGTTGATCCGCTGTTGGTTCGCGTCGTCGAGCGTGTTGAGGTTGTCGGCGTTGAACTCAACGGCCGAGTCGAGCGCGAACGGCCAATCGCTGCCGAACAACACGCGGGCCGGATCGGCGAACGCCAGCAGGCTCGGCAGGCTCGACGGAGTTGCCGACAGCGCGGTATCGAACCAGAACCGGCGGAGCACGGCCGCGCCCGCCTCGAAGTCGAACCCTGGCGCGCAGAATGGCGCCACCCGATACGGCCCATGGCTCTCCTCGGGTCGGTGGTGGCGGGGGGTCCCGGAGTTCGCGGAGTCCGCGGGTTCAGACCGTTGCGAGGAACTCGATGGTTCGGCGACATTCCTCGTCGGTGCCGAACGGGGTGATCTGCACGTCGGTCACCCCGGTATCGCGCTGGCGGCGGACGGCGGCAGCCAACGTCGCCTCGTCACCGAACACGGCGATGTCCGATGGCGACGAGGCACCCTCGATCTCGAACATCGCCCGGTAAGCGGGGAGCTTGCCGTACAGCGCGAACTCGTCATTCGCCCGCCCCGCGGCCGCGTCGGAGTCGTTCGTCAACAGATACGGCAGGCTGACCAACACGCGGGGTGCCGGGCTGCCGGCCTCGGCCGCCGCGGCGTTGGCGAGTGGCACAGTGTGCTCGGCAACGGCGCGTATGCCGACCATCCACGTGGCGACACCGGCCGAGCAGGCCGCCCCGACCGCAAGCATTTTCGGTCCAAGCGCGGCGAGGAAGACGGGCGGCCCGGCCAGGCCGGAGCGCGAGACGTCGAGTTGATACTTGGTTGACATCATGTCCCCGGCAAACTCGACCCGTTGGGTGTCGAGGAGCGGCACGAGCACGCTGAGGTACTCGCGCATCCGCTTCGCCGGCCGGTCGTATGGCAATCCCCACAGGTGTTCGACGATCCGCTGATGCGACGCCCCGATGCCCAAGGTGAGTCGCCCGCCGAGCGCGTCGTTGACGGTCAACGCCTGGCTGGCCAACGCGACCGGATGCCGCGGAGGTGTGGCGACGATCGCCGGGCCAAGCTCGATTCGGCTGGTCGACTGACCCGCCAGAGCCAGCAGCGTGAGCACATCGGGCCCGTTGGGAATCCCCGGCATCCACGCGCTGTCGTACCCCAAGGACTCCACCATCGCCAGGTCAGCGGCCATCCGTGCCACCGTCGCTCCCTGGTTGGGGACCACTACGCCTCTTCTCATTCCGCTGCCTTCCCGAGTTCAAGAACCGCGGTTCGTTGTCCGTCGTCGAGCCGTTCGAACGTAGCGAACGCGTCGACGTTCTCACGAAGTTGCTCAGCCGACCGGGCCCCGAACACGATGCTCGCCAGGTGGGGGTGTTGGAACGCGTAGGCGAAGGCCACGTGCGACGACGGAACGCGCCACCGCTCGCTCAGTCCCATGACGTCGGCCGCGAGCGATTTCCCGCGGGAAATTCCCGGCGACTCGTCGGCGTCGGCTCGCCCGGAGCCACCGGTCAGATACTTGCCGGTGAGCGTGCCGCCGCCGAGGACATAGGCGGCGACCAAACCGATCGGGCCGCGCTCGAACGCCCGACGCATCTCGGGGCTGTCGGGGGCGCGATGCTCGATCAGGCTGTTGGCCATCTGGGCCGCGCAGGGGCGAGGAACGCCCAGCTCATCGCACAGGTCGATGGCCTCATGATGGTGCGCCGCGCTCCACATTCCGGTTCCCCAATGCCGGGCCTCTCCCGAGTCGATGATGGTGCCGACCTGCTCGACAACGGTGCGGATCGGCAGCGATTCGGGTGGATGGATCGCGTAGATCACATCGACGTACTCCAATTCCATCCGCCCAAGCGACCCGCCCAGCTCTTCGGCCGCGGTCTGTTGTGGCCAGAACTCCCACCACAGCTTGTTGGCCACGATGACCTCGTCACGCTCCCAGCCCGTGGCGCGGAACAGTTCGCCGAACACCACCTCGGAGTACCCCGTCGGGATCGGCGCATCCCCGGTCTCGTCGTTGTAGCGGGCATCGTCGAGGAAGTTGATCCCCGCGGCGCGCGCCGCCTTCATCACCGCCACGCCCTGGTCCCGAGGAATTCGCTCAAACGTCCGCCACGACCCCAGCGACATCACCGACACATCAAGACCCGACCCACCAAGTGGTCGTCGAGGAAGCTCACTCTTCCCCAAGGTCTATCGCATCACGGTCAAATGATCGGCTCAAGGTCGCTGCTCTCCGTCGACCGATCAGGCTCGACGGGTTGGCCGGAACTTTCGAGCTGGGCGCGAATCTTGTCACGGGGCGCACGATTTCGCGCCCAGATCCCCCGTGGTCGGAGGGTGCTGAGACGGGTCGTTCAGAAGGGATCGGCGAGAGGTAGGCCGTCGAAGCGGTCGATCGTCGCGAAGGACGAGACCGGGTTGCGCTTGAGTTTGGTCGGCTGGTGAACCGGGTAGCCGAGGTATATCGTGGCGATCAGGGCATGATCGGGTGGCAGGCCAAGCAGCGGGGCGACGTCGGGCTCCACGCGGCTCATGAACGTCGTCAAGACGCCACCGAGTCCGCGGGCGCGAGCCGAGAGCAGGATGCTCCAGCAGAAGGGGAACACGGAGGCGCCGCCGGCCATCGGTATCCGGTCGAGGTCCTTGTCCATCACCGCCATCCGCCCAAGGTCGCCGGCGACGACGAGCATCACCGGTACCTCAGCGATGCCATCGAGCAGCGGATTCGGCACCGTGCCCGCGATAGCCGCCGTGCCGCCCCGCTCCAGGGTGTACCCGGCGGGTGCGACGACCGTGAACGGCGTGATCCCGGTCTGCGAGAGAGCGACATATTCATCCCATACCGGCTGCATCGCCGTCGCCAGTTGCCGCCGGGCAGCAACATCCTTGACGACGGCGACCTTCCATCCCTGCCGATTCCCGCCGCTCGGCGCGAAGCGGGCATCGTCGAGGATCGCCCACACCGTCTGGTCGTCAACCGTTTCGTCGGTGAAGTCGCGGGCCGAACCCGTCGTACGCAGCGTCGTCAGAACCTCATGATTGATCATCCCAGCCAGCCTGCCATGCGCTGGTGTCAGGCCACTCGGCGGGCGAGAGCGGGGTCGGGGGTGGGAAAGATCGAGGGGTGGAGGATGGCGGCGATGATCTCGGCGCCGTCGACTAGGCGGGGGCTGGGGCGCACGATGTACGCGTTGGCGTCGACCGCCCAGATCGGCACGCCAGGCGGGGCGAGCTCGACGATCGTCATCGCCTGCGCGGCGGAATCGTCGGTGCCGAATCCGCATGGGGCGACGATGATCACGTCGGGATTGGCGGCGTTGATCTCGGCCCACGTCGTGGGGTACGACCGGTTGCCGGGCGTGCACAACACCGGTTCGCCGCCTCCGGCGATGACGACATCGGGCACCCAATGACCGGCGAGGAATGCCGGTTCGACCCATTCCAATACGAACACTCGTGGCCGCGGCATGCCTTCGAGTCGTGCGGCAAGGGCTGAAAGTCGATCTCGAAGGGAGGCGACCAGCGCGTTCCCCCGCTCCTCGACCCCGGCAGCGCGGGCGACGTCGATCAGAGATTGCAGCACGTCGTCGAGCGTGTTCGGATCGAGGGTGACGATGTCGGCCGTGCACCCTATGGTGTCCATCGCCGCGTCGACCTGTCCGCTTGGCACGGCACAGACGCGGCACAGGTCCTGGGTGAGGATCAGATCGGGCTGCAGCGCCCGGAGCCGATCGATCTGCAGCTCGTACAGATTGTCGTCGGCCACCAGCTTGTCGCGCACCGCCGCGTCAATCTCGGCGGGGGAGAGGTGGAGCATCTCCATACCTCCGACCACGATGTCGGCATCGGCCCGAGCCTGGGGAGGATAGTCACACTCGAACGTCACGCCGACCAGGTGTTCCTCCAACCCCAACGCATACACAATCTCGGTCGCGGACGGTAAGAGCGAGGCGATCTTCATGAGCCGCAGCCTACGAGTCGACCGGTGCCGGATGGCCGATCAACCTCGTCGATGCTCCGGATCGGGTGGTTCGTAGTCTGAAAGCGATCGCAGCGGCGGCGTCATGTGCGCAGTGGTCGGATCGATGGCGGAGGTGACTTGTCGTGGTGTCTGGCGTCGGGTCACCGCGACGATGATCGAGGCAAGGAAGACGATCCCGCTGACGATCGCGATCGGCGGACCCGACAGCCGTTGATCGCCCAGGGTCGTGAAAGCGACGACTATGCACAGCAGTCCGGCGCCTGCCGCGGCGATGATCGCCCCGGAGCCACCACGGCGATGCCGTCGGCGCGTGAGCGTGAGTAGAGGAGCGGTCACAAGGACGACGAACGGCATCAGGTTGAGTCCCGCCCACCACGTCGGTGGGCCGAATGCCGTGGGTGCCAGATCGCCCACGACCGTTCGGTTCCACGCGCCGTCGCCGACTTTGACGAGCGCACCGTCGGATCCCATCGAGACGATCACAAACTGACGGCCGTCGACAATGCCGCCGGTGAGGGTTTCAAAGCCGAGGTCGGTGCCGCGGCAGTCTCCGCTCATGCTTAGCCGTTTGCGTTCATCGGCGGTGAATCTGAAATCGGTGGTCCATGTCCCGCCGGGTAGTTGTCGATCCACGCTCTCACCAGGGGTGACCCGATAACACAGGCTGGCGTCGACACAGGTTTGTGTGGTCGGGTCATCGACGACGGCCGGTGGCATGCTGTCGCCCCAGGTCAGGCCGCCGTCGGTGCTGCGG
>JANNNL010000566.1:0-2201 GCA_031398525.1 Actinomycetes bacterium
GAACGCGACGACCACCGTCACGACAACAGCAACCAACGCGAAAAAGGCACGCAACGGGATCCGCAGATCCCATCGGGCAACCGCGAGCGCACCGAGAACGACGGACGGAAACGCCAACGCGCCAGCCCCACCGAACGCTGGGAGAATCAGGATGCAACCAATGCCCCGCGCAACCCCGAGCGGGGTTCGCCGCCATCCATTGCGATGAGCCGCCAGCGACAATCCCGCCCCGGCGAAGAGCAGCCCAAACCCCACAACAATGCCGACCGTGCCCGACACCGTGAATTCAGGATCGGGTGCGATCAGCCGCATCCACATCCGAGCGACCGCACCGAGCGCCATCCCAACGACCAGGGCCACTATCACAATCACTATCGCCGGCCGCCGACGGTCCGCCGGTTGCGACAGCGCCTCCGTTGAGGGCCACGTCAGCGGGAACTCGCGTGTCGCCGAGCGCCTTCCGACGCGGCCAAGGAACACGAACGCCAACACGCCCACAATCAGCAACACGATTGGCACAACGACCCCGATCCGAAGTCGGCGCCGAGCGGGCGACGCCTGCCCCACAGTAGTGGATCACCGGCGACCGCAAGTCGCCTGGTCGTTCCTCTCCGACCTCGCAAATCCTTGACTATCGAATCTCGGTATATCATACTTCGAGTATGCCTCGTCGTTCTATGAACAAACCGATGCCCGCCGCATCGATGTACCTGCTCCTCGCATTGCTCGATGGGGAGAACCACGGGTACGCGTTAATGCGTCTCGTCGACGAGCAAAGCCAAGGTGCAGTACACATGGGTCCGGGCACGCTGTACGGCACCCTCAACCGGCTACTTGCTGATGGCCTCATCGTCGAGACCACCGACAAATCCGACCGAGGGGGTAACGAACGCCGCCGCTACTACCGCCTGACGCAGGGCGGTGAGCGCGTCGCCCGTGTCGAACTGGACCGACTGCGCACGCTCGTGCACCGGTTCCGCCTGATCCCCGGAGTGGGCGGCGCGCCAGCATGAGCACACAGCGGAGCATCGCCGCCTACCGGCACCTCTCAGCGCTGTACCCGAGGTCGTTCCGTGATGAGTACGGCGACGATCTGGTTGCCACGTTTGCCGAACAACTGGCCGACGAGGGCGCTGGTCGGGTGTGGTTGTCGACGTTTCGAGATCTTGTTGTCACTGTCCCTTCCCAACATTTGGAGGCCCGAATGAACCGTCCCGCACCCCAAACCGTCGCCATGATCGCGAGCGGTGTCACCGTCGCAGCCGTCGTGCTAGCGCTCGCCGCCGGCACCGGTCCGGTCGTCGGCGTCTTCCTGCTCGCCGCGGTCGCTGCGCTGGTCGTGGCCACCCTCGCCTGGAAAGCTGCCCGCCCAGTCGGCCGAAACGGGATCGGTGTAACCAATCGTTGGCGCACCCTCCTGGTCGTCGGTGTCGCGCTGTTAACCGCGGTGATCGTGGTGATCAACGTGCCACCGTATAACGACAAGGACCTGCCCGAAGCGGGCTGGGCGCTGATGATGCTGTCGCTGGTCACCAGCGTTGTGTTGATCGTTGTTGGGTTGACGATCGGTATCGCCCGTCGATCCGCCCACCACACCACCACCAGTTAGCCAGTTCACGTGACCATGTCGGCCGCTACCGACATCGCTCTTCCTGGACCCAGCGGTCGGGCCAACGCCCGTTACCTGCGGCGACTGTTCAACGATCCCGCCCCTGCGCTCGACGCGCTGCGGGCGGAGTTCGGGCCAATCTGTGGTCTCGGCTATCCAGGTGTCCGCCTCGCGGTTATCGGTGGCCCCCCGTTGCTCCACGAGATGTTCTCGATGAAGGCCGACGCCTTTCGTTGGAACCACAAGTTCAACGTGATCGGTGTCCGGTTCGTTGTCGGCAAACACTCGATGATCGTGTCCGACGGGGCCGATCATCAACGACGGCGCGGCGCCGTTCAACGAGCGTTTACCCGCCCGCGCCTCAACGGCTGGATCCCGATGATCCTGCAACGAACAGACACCGCCATTGACCAACTTCTCATCGCCCGACGTCGCGCCGATCGGCCGGTCGACCTCTATCCGGCCGGGCGTGACCTGATCCTCGGCATCACGATCCACGCATTCTTCGGTGAACGCCTTGCCCGCCGAACCGCCGAATTCAGCAACCTGTTCCAACGCGCGCAGGCATTCATCGAAGCACCCGCAGCCAAAC
>JANNNL010000599.1:0-3305 GCA_031398525.1 Actinomycetes bacterium
GCGGGCCGCGGCGAAGGAAATGGGTGTCCACTACCAGACGGCCTATCAGTGGGTGCGCAGCGGCCGACTCCCCGCGCAGATGGTCGCCGGGAAGTACGTCGTGGCGAGCACGGACCTCCAAGCGCTCAAAGCTCGACGCCAAGCGCCTGCGGCACCCGCTCCGCCGAGCCGGACACGAGTCGAACGCGACGCCGATCGTATGCACCAAGCTCTCGTCGACGGAGACGAGAGCGAAGTGCGACGGATCGCTCGTCGGTTGGTCGAAGAAGGCCTCACCGTGGTCGAACTGATTCAGTCGACATTGGTTCCCCCACTCCGCCGGATCGGCCAGGATTGGCACGACGGGCAGCTGGCCATCTCGGTCGAGCATCGAGCGGCAGCAATTGTCGATCGGCTGCTCGGAGAACTGGCACCCAACCCTCGCGGCCGCCGACGGGGCACCGCGGTTGTCGCTTCGGTCTCCGGAGATCTGCATTCGCTACCAACCTCGATGGCCGCAGTCGCTCTACGCGAAGCGAACTGGCACGTCCATCATCTCGGTGCCGACATGCCAGGTGCTGAACTGCTCCGGTTCTGCAAAGAACATAGGGCCGATCTCGCCGTGATCTCACTCACGAACCCCGAGACAACGGCTCTCGCTCTCGACACGGCCGAACAACTGCGAGCCCAAGGCACCATGACCATCGTTGGGGCTCCCGGTCTGACTCTCACCCACCTCATCGAACAAGCCCGCACGGCGACGGCAGCAAGAACCCCGCCGGAATAGAGGTTCGGCGGCCCGCCAATCGCCACTCGGTGATGACGCTCGCAAAACCTGGTCAGCGCTCCGACGGTCACCGCCCTGCTGTCCGCCGAGAGCGGCTACCCGAGGCCGATGCCGGCGGCTTCCTTGCGGGTGCGCCATTCGGCTTTCGACATGCGGGTGGTGTCGACGTCGGTGGCGAGAGCACGCAGCGCGCCGGCGGTGGCCTGCGGAATCTCGCGTTCGCCTTGATCATCTCGAGCGTCGACCCCTGCCCCGATCGGTAGGTGTCCCAATCGATCATCGCGGTCTCGACGTCGTCGAAGCGGGAGAGCGCGTAGAAGTCGTGGTTGGCGTTGTAGTCGAGCGGTGCCTCGTCGATCGCGGCAGCACACGCCACCTCGTCGGTCACGTTACATTGGAGTGCCAGCGCCCCGCCGCCCGCATCTGCAGCTGCACTGTTCGCCAGCTGCAGGCGGCGAGCGAGCAGTGCGACCTGTTCTCCTCGCTGGGCAGGCCCAGGCCGAGGCAACGCCCCAGGCACCGCTGACCTTCAGGTCGACGATCTGGGTCGATGTCATCGCCGATCTCCATCAGGATCTCCTCACAGTGTTCGTTGAACTCCGGAGCTCGACCGGGGGTCGCCAGCTCGTCGTTGAACTGCACCGGGGCGGCGACCAGCCGGAATGAAACACCGTGGGCGGTCTCGCACTGTGCATGTAGCCGTTGGCGACCGACTGCGGATCATCGGCCGCCTTGATCGAGTGCTGCACGACCGTCCACGGCCCGGAGAACGCGTCAAGTCGTTCGCGCCATTCATCGACGGTCGCTGACGCGAACGCCTCGGTGAGCGCAACACCGGCATCGACGCTGTTGGACAGCAGCGTGCCGTGATCGGCAAACCTCGGGTCGTCAGCGAGTTCCGGCCGGCCGAGGCAGTGGCACAACGGACCCCAGTACTTGCCGGCTTGCAGACAGGTAAGTGCCAGCGACCGTCCTTGGTCCCATAGTTGTTGACCAGTGGGTTCCGGCCCATCTGCTCGTTCGAAGGCGGCTCATCGGCGTACCCAGGAGCTTGGACAACGCAATCGCTGCCCCATCGCCCACATCCCCGTACCGAGCAGGGACACATCGACGGTGGTTGCCTCACCGGTGGTTGCCTCACCGGTGCCACGGACATAGATGATCTGCGGATTGTGGGCGCGAATGTCGTCGAGCCCGATCTTCAACTTGGTCCGCACGCTCGGGAGCTTGTTCGTCAGAAAGACGTCGCAGGTAGCCGCTAGCTGGTAGAGCACCGCAAGTCCCTCGGCTGACGTCAGGTCGAGGGCCAGGCTGCGCTTGCCCCGATTGGAGTGCTCCAGGAGGGCGTGGACACCGCCGCCGATGGCCGACATTCCGGTCGAGGCGAGGGCTCGCATCGCATCGCCCCGCTCGACGTGTTCGATCTTGATGACATCGGCACCCCAGTCGGCCAGCAACGCCACCCGGCCGGCACGAAGGTGTGCTCCGCGACCTCCAAGATTCGGACACCCTCAAGAATCGCCGTCATCGTGGCCTATTGTCCGTCATTCTGACTTCGACGTCAGCAATAGCAGCGAACCGTCGACGTCGACCTGTTTGTTGATATTGACGTCAACAATTGCTATGTGGTGAGGCATCCGGCGGCCGACCGATCGGGCTAGAATACGGGCTATGCGAACGACGACGGTCACCGAAGCCAAGAACACGCTGTCGGCGCTCGTCAGCGAGGTCGACTCGGTTGGTGAGCGGGTCGTGATCACCGTCAATGGAATGCCTACTGCGGTGCTCCTCGGCTCCGACGATTACGAGGCGTTGCTGGAGACGATCGAGTGTCTCTCTGATCCAGAGGTTGCCGATGCGATCCGTGCACATCGTGCCGGCGCCGCCGATATGCAGCCATGGCGACGTCAGCGTTGACCTACACGCTTGAGGTATCGGCGCAGGCACGCCGCCAACTCGCTCAGCTCCCAGCCAAGACGTACGACGCCATCGCTACGTTCATGGAAGGCCCGTTGATCGAGAATCCGCATCGAGTCGGAAAGCCGCTTGTGGACGAGTTTGATGGCTACCGGTCCGCTCGAGTCGGCGTGTTTCGCATTGTGTACACCATTGACGACGTAGTACTGATCGTTGGCGTGGTGGCGATCGGTCATCGCTCGTCGATCTACGGTCGCCCCCTCGACTGAATCGGACTGTCCGGCCGTCGAGGTTGGTGATTCGGCCGTGGGCGTCACGGATGGCCGGCGGGCATTCAGCGCCGGTGTCCGAGTCGAGCACCTTGACGCTGGCCGCGGCCTGCCCGAGCGAGCCGGCCGGCATCGACGGGTCGCGACGGATGATGATCACGCCCTCGGTCGAGCCGTAGCTCCGTAGTGGCGCGGGTCGGTGATCGTCCGGAGGCGGAAAACTTGGTGCGGGTCGCAATCGGCACCCCGGCATGCAATGTCGACGACCACCCGGTGAACAACGAAATGGAGTGGAAGAACGGCAGCGAGGAATACACCACGTCACCAGGCACGAGTTCGGCGATCGACGCCAC
>JANNNL010000602.1:0-9959 GCA_031398525.1 Actinomycetes bacterium
GGTGTCTCATCTTCAGGTGCGTCGGGCGACTGCTCGGCTGGGACTCCTCCGGTGGCGAATCGCTCGATTGAGATTCGAGCCGGATCGACTCGGCCCATCGACAGGCCGACCTCGACGACGATCGCGCAGTTCGGCGGGTACCTCTTGGTAACCGTGCTGACGGATCACCTGAGATTGGTCGGACATCGGAACCTGCGATTGCGGCTTCTTGCAGGTAGGACAGGTGACATTCGCGATGCGAGAATATCAGATTCGGAAAGTATCGCTCTGTGCCGACGTGCACATGATGAGCGTGACTGATTCCGCGAGCGTTGTTTCCACAACCGTAAGGTGACCGTATGCCGAGAACTGCGAGTTCCGCATCCCCCGCTGTGGCATCACTCCCGTCCTGGGTATCGACGCCCGACGACACGCCGGGCGCCATCGCTCAGATCAAAGTGGCCATCCGCCAACGACTGCTCACCGCGGGACGATCCATCGATGAAGTGTTCTCGGTGATAGCCGAACGTGTCGGTGCTCAAGTCGACGAGATTGCCGGCGAACTGGAGCAGGCAAAGTGTGCCTGGCCTGTTGTCGAGTACGCCGACGTTGCTGCCGGGACCGTCACGGCCGAGACGGTCTCGTTGTTGAGGCGGCGCGGTTGCATGATCGTGCGCGGCCATTTCGAACACCAGCAAGCCCTCGACTGGGACCTCGGCATCGAGGACTACGTCGGACGCAACAAGTTCTTCGAGAACTATCGGGGCGCGGGTGACGACTTCTTCGGCAGCGTCGGATCGAAGCCCGAGATCTACCCGATCTATTGGTCGCCCGCGCAGATCGAGGCCCGCCAGAGCGAGCGGATGGCGAACGTACAAGGGTTCCTGAACCGCCTGTGGATCTCCTCGTCCAACGGCATGCAATGGTTCGATCCCGACCGCGATGCGATGTACCCCGACCGCATTCGAAGGCGTCCAGCGGGAACGAGCTCGCGTGGTCTGCGACCCCATATGGATGCCGGCACGCTCGATCTGTGGATGACCCGGGAGTCGCAGCAGGCATTCCACCACCTGTTCGACGGCACGGTCGAGGAGTTCGATCCGTGGAGCGCGGCGCATCGCACAACTGGACCACAGTTTGTCGGCACGACGATGACCTCGGTGTTTCGCACCTTCCAAGGTTGGACGGCACTCTCCGATATGGCCCATGACCAGGGTGTCCTCCAGTCGGTTCCGATCGCCGACGCGATGGGTTACCTCATGCTGCGACCACTCCTGCGCGACGTTCCCGACGAGGACATGTGTGGTGTCGCGGTCGGCAAGGCCTTCCCGATCAGCGAACAGTGGCACGGTCCATTGCTGCGGGCAGTCGCGGGAATCCCCGACGTTCGGGCGGGCGACTCGGCCTGGTGGCATTGCGACTTGCCCCACGCCGTCGCCCCGGTCACCGACCAGCAGGGTTGGGGGAACGTGATGTACATCCCGGCGGCCCCCTGGTGCCCCCGCAACGAGCGGTACTCCGAGTCGGTCCGACGGGCATTCAGCAGCGGCGAGAGTCCGAGCGACTTCCCCGAGGAGCACTACGAACGCTTGTGGCCCGACCGCCCCGGTGTCGGGGCGCTCACCGAGCAGGCCCGGCGCGGATTCGGGTTTACGAGCGGCTGACGTCTGTCGGCCACACTTGGCCATGGACAAAGTTCGTTGGGGTGTGCTGTCGACGTCGGGTTTCGCTGAGCGACGTTTCCTGCCGGGGTTGCGAAAGTCGCCGATGATCGAGGTGGCTGCGGTCGCCTCGCGAGATCTCGGCCGGGCCCGGGAGTTCGCCGATCGCTGCGACATCGCCACGGCGTACGGCAGCTACGAAGAACTGCTCGCCGACCCGACGATCGAGGTGATCTACAACCCGCTGCCGAACTCCATGCACGTCGAGTGGACCAAGCGGGCCGCCGAGGCCGGCAAGCACGTGCTGTGCGAGAAGCCGATGGGAATCAACGCCGCCGAGCTCGACGTGCTGCTCCCGCTCGCTGAGCAGGTGCACATCGCCGAGGGATTCATGGTCCGCTTCCACCCGCAGTGGGCCGAGACCCGCGAGATCGTCCGTTCCGGCCAACTCGGCCGGGTCAGCCACATGCATGCCGCCTTCTCGTACAACAACGGCGACCCGGCCAACATCCGCAACGTCGCCGACGTCGGCGGCGGGGCAATGTACGACATCGGTTGCTACGCGATCGTCGCCGCTCGCTGGTTCATGGACGCCGACCCGGTGCGGGTCGCGTCGGTCATCGACCGTGATCCGGAGTTCGGCACCGACCGGGTGACCTCCGCAATCCTCGACTTCGGTGACGGCCGGATGTGCACGTTTCAGGTCGGCACCCAGACCGTGTTCCACCAGCGAGTGCACGTCTACGGCACCGTTGGCCGACTGGAGATCACCATCCCGTTCAACCAGCCGCAAGACGACCCGACCACCTATCTGCTGCACGAGGGCCAGTCGGTCGACGGCCTCGACGCCCGTCAGATCGTGATTCCAACCAACGACCAGTACACCAGCCAGGGCGAGGCGTTCTCACTCCGAGTCCGCAACGAGACCCCCTCGGCTGCCGCGCTGCGCGATGCAATGACGAACATGCGAGTGATCGACGCCGTGTTCCGCTCGGCGACATCCGGCCGCTTCGAAGCCGTGTGACCATCTCCCGTCTAGACGTCGGTTCGATCGAAAGGACTCAATCGCTCAGCCGGGCGGTGGCGATCACGGCGAGTTTGCCCGTGACCTGAGCGGTGACCTCAACGCGGGCGATATCACCATGAGCCGTGGCCAGAGCAACGGCGTTGCCGTCGCGAATCGGGCGCAGATACCGCATCGAGATCGATTCGACCACCCGTGGAACCGGGTGCAGCGAGAGGGCCGCCTCCTCGATGCACAGCGAGATCAGGCCACCCTGGATCGCGCCCGTGGCATTCGCATTCTCGCCGCACCACGGCAGTTCGACCTGCCCGGGCTCGACTCGCCGAGCCTGGGCCCGGTCGGCCAACGGTACCGAGAGCGGATGAGTCAACTCGGGTCGTCGCAGGGCGAAACCGCCCTCGGGGGCGACGTGAGCTGGATTGGGCGACGCCATGAACGTCGCCACAGCGAACGCGAATGGTTTCGACTCACCGTCGACTCGGAAGTCAACCGCAGTGACCGTCATCGTCCGGCCGGACTTCACCACCGTTCCCGTGCCGACGATGGTCACCTCACCAACCGGGTGGCGCACGACGTTGACGTCGAGATCGACAGTCACGGGAATACCCGGGCTGATCGCCACGCTGGCCTGGATGCCGGTCAGCACATCCGCCCAGGTCGCCAGCACCGATGTGCGCACCCGCTCGGTCCCGGGAGTCCACATCCCCGGGACGACGTCACCGCGACCAATCATCCGCTCGCCATCGCCATCAGTGGAAAAGCCGAGCTCCCCGACCACCGATCCGTATCCCACCAACGCGTGGTCAGCATCCGACGGCGGCGGTTGTGCGGCGGTCGCGGGCATCGATCCCACGGTAGTGGCACTCTCGCCGCCGGAGTAAGTCGTTCCCACTGGGGCCGAAATCGCCGTCCGGTGGGCCGTTGGACCCCGGCGCATATAGTGCGCCGATGACCCCGGAAGCAGAACTCGACGAGCGAGCGAGCCGAGCGCGGGCCGGCAACCTCCATCGCGAAGCCGAGAAGCTCGCCCGCCAGGGCAAGCTGTTCGTGCGCGACCGGCTCAGCCTGTTGTTCGATGATGGAACCTTCGTCGAGGACGGTCTGCTCGCCAACACCTTGGCACCAGATCTCCCGGCCGATGGGGTTGTCACCGGGCAGGGCCGGGTCGGTGGCCGTCCGGCATTGGTGGTCGCCAACGACCCGACCGTCAAGGCCGGCTCGTGGGGGGCACGCACCGTCGAGAAGATCGTTCGGGTCACGGAGTATGCGCTGCGCCACGAGCTGCCGATCTTCTGGTTCATCGATTCGGCCGGGGCGCGGATCACCGACCAGGTCGACTTGTTCCCCGGTCGGCGCGGGGCCGGGAGAATCTTCAGTAACCAGGTGAAACTGAGCGGCAAGGTACCCCAGATCTGCTGCCTGTTCGGCCCATCCGCGGCCGGTGGCGCTTACATCCCGGCGTTCTGCGATGTCGTGATCATGGTCGAGGGCAATGCATCGATGTACCTCGGATCGCCCCGAATGGCCGAGGAGGTCATCGGCGAGCATGTGACCCTCGACGAGATGGGCGGCGCCCGGATGCACGCCACGGTGTCGGGGTGCGGCGACAATCTCGCCTCCGACGACATCGACGCGATCGACCAGGCCAAGCACCTCTTCAGCTATCTGCCCAGCACCTGGCGGGACCGACCTTCCACGGTCGCGCCCGAACGTCCCGAACGTGCGTTGAGCCGAGCCGAGCTCCCAAGTACCGAGGCGGCCGGCTACGACATCCGCCGGGTCATTGAGTGCCTCGGCGACGCCGACACATTCTTCGAGCTCAAGCCGCTGTTCGCTCCCGAGCTGACCACCGGGTTCGCCCGTATCGACGGCAACGTCGTCGGGATCGTCGCCAACAACCCGATGCACAAGGGCGGCGTGCTGTTCGGCGACTCGGCCGACAAAGCGGCTCGATTCGTGTGGATGTGCGACGCCTACAACATCCCATTGCTGTTCCTGGCCGACGTCCCGGGCTTCATGATCGGCACCCAGGTCGAACGGGCCGGCATCATCCGCCACGGTGCCAAGATGATCACGGCGCTCACCGAGGCCACCGTGCCCAAAATCTGTGTTGTCGTCCGTAAGGCATACGGGGCGGGCCTCTATGCGATGTGCGGGCCGGCGTTCGACCCGATTGCCACGCTGGCCTTGCCGACCGCGAAGATCGCCGTGATGGGGGCCGATGCGGCGGTGAACGCGGTGTACGCCAACAAGATCCAGGCGATCGCCGACCCCGATGATCGCGCCGCATTCGTCGCCGAACGTCGCGCCGAGTATGAGCAGGACATCGACCTCTACCGCCTCGCCAGCGAACTCGTTATCGACGCAATCGTGCCATTCGGCGAACTGCGACGCGAGATCATCGTCCGCTTCTCGACCGCCGACCCGGCCGATCGCGACGTCGTCGAGAAGCGCCACGCGATCTACATGGGATAATCGAACCGCCATTACGGAGCGATGCCGATACGGGCGACGGGCTCGGGGGCCGACTGGCGCCGGTAAAGCGCCCGTTCGAGGGAGTGCATCACGGAGTTGCGAACCTCGCGAGGGTCGATCAACTCGTCGAAACCGAACGACTGTGCGGAGCGGTACGAGGCTTCGAGTTCGATCTCCCGCAACTGGGCCGCCTCGTCGGCGCCGGACCCTTTCGACCGGCTCATCGCCGCCGCGCTCATCGCACCCATCGTCGCTCCGGGCAGGGCGAACACCGCCGACTGTCCATCGAAGGAGATCATCCCCATCACCATCGATCCGAAGCCGTAGGCCTTGCGGAACGTGACCTCGATCTTCGGCACCGTCGCCAGAGTTTGGGCCGCGTACATCCGCGCCCCGCTGCGCAGGATCGCCCGACTCTCCGATGCCTTACCGGGCATCACCCCGGGGTTGTCGGCGAAGAACACCAGCGGGACATGGAAGGAATCGGCGACCGAGATGAAGTGCGCGGCTTTGTCGGCGGCATCGGCATCGATCGACCCGGCGAGCACCATCGGCTGGTTGGCAATCACCGCCACCGGGCGTCCGCCCAGGTGGCAGAGCGAGGTGATGATCGACCGGCCAAAGTCGGGCTGTACCTCGAACGCCGAGCCGCTGTCACAGACGACATCGATGACGTCGTGCATGTCGTAGACCCGTCGCCCGTTGCGGGGAATGATGTCGAGCAGCTCGGGAAGTTCGCGGGGGTCAACATCCGCGCCGCCCTCCAGACTGGTATAGACGTCGGGCGGGTACGACCACGCCGACGACGGGAAGTAGCGCAGGTAGCGGCGCACCAGGTCGAGCGCGGCCGCGTCGTCGTCGACGACGTTGTGGATCAGCCCGCTGGCCACGGCAACGCCCGGTCCGCCGAGGTCTTCCTTGGTGATCGTCTCGCCGAGCGACTCGTAGACGACGGGCGGCCCGGCGGTGAAGATCGACGCGTGCCGGGTCATCACGGTGAAGTCCGACATCGGGGCGACCAACGCCCCGTGACCCGCCGATGCGCCGAGCACGGCGGTGATCAGCGGCACCCGACCCGAGCAGCGGGACTGAGCGATCAGGTCGGTTGGCGACCGCGTGTGCGTGCGCCCGTCGGCTCGGAATCCGGCGCCCTCCAACATCATGACCAGCGGCACCCGGTCGCGGGCGGCGAGCTCGGCGACGCGGTAACGCTTGGCGTTGGCCGCCTGGCTGATCGTGCCCGCTTTCACTGTGAAGTCCTCGGCGGCGACCATCACGGGACGACCCTCGATACGGCCCGAACCCATCACGACGGCATCCGCCGGAGCCTCCTCGCCACCGACCAAGGTCCCCAGCTCCTGGAACGTCCCCTGATCGAGTAGATGACTGATCCGTGCCCGGGCGTCGAGTTTGCCTGCAGCGCGGTGCTTGACCAGCCGCTCCTCGCCGCCCATCGCCCGCGACACCGTTCGCCGACTCGCCAGGTCGTCGAGCGCCTCGCGCCAGCCCTCTGCCCCCTCTTGAACGGCCATTGCGATCCTCTCTCGACCCATGAAACGGCTGGACATCGCTCAACGTATTCAACGAACACCTCGCGCCCGTCATCCACCTTGGCGATGACGGACTACTTGAGCGCCGCAACTCGACCTTCGCTCCTACTCAGCAGGTGCGCATCTGAGTATTCGCCAAGCGGTCAACCTTCCCATCACATCGAGTCGGAGCCGACCGGCACCCACCGACAATGAGCGCGACGTCGAATTGATCGACGACGATGCAGCGGTTTCGTGTCGAGCCGTCGGGCTGTGAGCGTTCAGGATCGGCCGCGTATGCCGCAGACGATGAGGTAGCCGAGGATCCAGAACTCGCCGATGGTGGCTGGCAGCGTCATGAGTCCGGCGATGGTCTCAGCGCCAGCGAACAGGTACGTGACGAAGGCGCTGAGGACGTAGAGCACACCGCCCCCGATCAAGATCCGGCCCATCAGCGACGGCAGCCACCCGGAGCGCAGCACCAGCGAGCCCATCGGGATCAGCCAGAGACCGAAGAAGATCGCTCCGACTCCCCAGAAGTGCCCGCTGAGTACATAGAGCAGTTGGGCAGTGGCGGCCGAATCGCCGCCGGCCGCGAGCGAGGCGTCGCTCGCGACATCTACCGCGGCCGCAAGCAGCGCCGCACTACCCGAGATCATGGCTGCGTTGACGAGGCCGAACGCCGCCAGCGAACCAGCTGCGAACGAGTCCACGCTGTGAAACAGCCGGTAGAACCACACCGCGGCCAATGCCTGAGTGAGCACGATGCCCATCTCCAAGGCGATGCCGAACCGCGCCAACCCAGTGTGCTCGGTCAGGTTTGCAAGGGTGCCACTGGGGTCGTCGGCAGCGAAGATCTGGCCGCGGACCAGGAGGAAGCCCAGCATCCCGGTCACGCCCAGACCGAGATAGAGCAGTCCGGTGATGCGTGCGGTGCGCTTCAGTTCGAGCAGATTCACATGAGGTGTCGCGGCAACTTGGGTGGTTCTCATGGCTATCGATCTCCTTGGATCTTGCGACACTGTTTTGCTTACGATGTAAGCAAGCTTACGATGTAAGCATGCTGGCTGCAAGAGGAGATGAGGCCGAATGAGGGTGGAAGCGTCACGACAACCACTGAGTCGTGAGCGTGTGCTAGCCGAAGCAATGAACGTCGCCGATGACGAGGGGATCTCGGCGGTGACGATGCGCCGGGTGGCTGTCGGGCTTCGGGTTGAGGCGATGTCGCTGTACCGCCACGTCCCGGGCAAAGAGCAGCTGCTCGACGGGTTGGTCGAACGGATCGTGGCCGAGGTCGACTCCGCGATCGGTGACCGGCTCCCCGGCGAGGACTGGTGTGTCGCGCTTCGCCGGCGATGTCTGACGGCTCGTCAGGTGATGATGCGTCACCGGTGGGCACCAGGATTGATCGGAACGCGCCCTGCGATCCCGCCCGACGTCTATCTGTACTTCGAGGCGGTCCTGGCGACCTTGATCGATGGTGGGTTCAGTTACCACCTTGCCCATCAAGCGATCCACGCGCTTGGCAGCATGGTACTGGGCTTTACCCAGGAGCTCTTCAGTCCCGCCGCTGGCGGCGACAACTCCGAGCACGACAACGCCGACGCCGAACTCGCGGCGATGGCCGATGTACTCCCGCACATTGCTGCGATGGTCGCCGCCGAACTGCACGACAATCAAGACGACCCGCTCGGCTGGTGTGACAGCCAAGCCGAGTTCGAGTTCACCTTGGACCTGCTACTCGACGGGCTCGCCAGACACCTTGACTCACCACCGGTGTCCCCGGCGCGCGACGCCGATATCGCCAGCCAATAGACATTGTCGACGGCGTCGGGGCGGGCACCGGCCCGTCTCGTCAGCCGAAACGGGGCTTATCGAGTTGGGTGGCTGGGGCGACGGTGCAGGGTGGGACTGACGCCGTATCGGCGTTTGAACGCGATGGAAAAACCGAACGGGCTGGCGTAGCCGACCTGTGCCGCGACGGCGGCGACCGTGGTGTCGGGGTTGGCGAGCAGGTCGGACGCGAGTGTCATTCGCCATCTGGTGAGGTAGGTCATCACCGGTTCGCCGACCAGGGCGGTGAAGCGGCGGGCGAGGTTCGCTCGGCTGGTGCCGACAGACCTGGCGAGCGAGACCATCGTCCAGTCCCGTTCTGGTTCGTCGTGGATGAGCCGCAAGGCTTCGCCGACGATCGGGTCGCGATGGCCAAGCCACCACGCCGGCGCGGCTCGGCCCTGTGCGACGTACCAGGTGCGCAGCGTGTCGACCGTCAACGCATCGAGGAGACGGTCGAGCACGGTCTGCTGTCCGGGGGCGTCGTTCGCCAGCTCGGCGGCGAGCAGGGCAACCAACGGGTCCGGGTCTGGCCGTCGAACGATGAGCGGCGTTGGCAGTGCTGCCAATAGCTCGGCTCCGAGGGCACTGTGTTGTTCGTAGGTGCCGGTGAGCATTGCTGTTGGAGCATCGGCGGCGTGGCCCCAGCTGCGTACGCCGAGTCGCATCGACATCTCGAGCGACTCGCCGTCGGGTGTCTCGCAATGCTGGCCCGGGTGGATGACCACGTCGGCGGCCCGGCCGGGCACGCTGCTCAAGTCGTAGGGCTCGGGTCCGACGACCAAGGCAGCCGAGCCTTGCGGGACGTGCACCACTGCATCGGCCTGAGTGATCCAGGCGTCGCCCCGTGCGACGGCGACGATGGTGAGCGGAGCGTGGTCGCGCACGTGGATGGCCCACGGTGGCTGCAACAGGCAACGCACCACGAAGGCACCGCGCGCTCGCGGGCCATCGAGAAGTGCTGACATTCGATCCATGCGAACAAATGTAGACGATTGCGTATTGATTGGAGTATCTCAACCATGGATCGTCTTCATTGGATGAGGTTGAGTGGGATTCATGACACGACAAACCACGCCACTCATCCTGCTCACGGGCGGCACCGGCACAACTGCCCGCCGGATCGCCCACCGGCTTCGCTCCCGCAACATCGCGATCCGGTGCGCATCGCGGACCGGCACACCACCATTCGACTGGGAGCTGCCCGACACCTGGGCCGCGAACCTCGATGCCGTCACGTCGGCGTACATTGCGTACTCGCCTGACCTGGCCATGCCCGGAGCCGTCGACACCATCAACCGCTTCTGTGCGGCCGCGCGCCAAGCAGGCGTGGGCCAACTGGTCCTGCTCGCCGGTCGAGGCGAACCCGAAGCCGTAGCGGCCGAGGGAATCGTGCGAGCAATCGGGGCCCGCTGGACTATCGTGCGAGCAAGCTGGTTCGACCAAAACTTCAGCGAA